>VXNO01000061.1 GCA_009840575.1 Chloroflexota bacterium
CGCCTGCCTTGGCTCCCCTCCCTGATGCTTCGGGGAGGGGCCGGGGGTGGGGTAGACCAATTAAGCGGCAATCAATTCCTAGTATGAGGGAGACGCCAGCCTAGCTGTATTGCACTTCGATGAATTGGTTCGCCGCCACATCGCGCAGTTCATCTTCCGCGCCGTTTGACCAGCGGATGCGCAGTTTATCGACGCCTTCCGCGCCCAAGCCGAAATGCAGGGCGGTGTCGTTGCCCGCGCCCAGGCTGGAGCCGGCTTTGACTTCCTGCATCAGTACGCGCCCGGCGGTCGTCGTGAGGTAGACGCGGCTGCCGATGGCGTCGCGGTTGATATCGCCGCCGCCCCGCAAGCGCACATTCAGCCACTTGTTCTGGCTGGTGGCAGCGCCGGTGTTGCGGAAGAGCGCATAGCCTTCGTTCCAGTTGCCCAGCACAAAGTCCAGCCAGCCATCGCGGTCATAATCGGCATAAGCCAGCCCCATGCTCGGCTTCAGGTCATCCAGCCAACTGGCGGGCGTAACATCGGCGAAGCTGCCATCGCCGCGATTTTCAAACAGAAAGTCGCGATAAGCAAACATCATGCCTTCGGGGCCACTGACAATGTCAAATTGCACAAACTCTGTGGCGGTCAAGAACAAATCGAGCCAGCTATCGTTGTTGTAATCGAAGAAAATGGTGCCCCAGCCGACGGCGCTGCTGGGACCCACCACGACGCCAGCGTCATCCGCCACATCGTCAAAGCTGCCATCGCCTTGATTCTGCAGCAGCACCATGCCATTGACCATATCGCTGAAATAAAAATCCAGGTCGAGGTCGTTGTCATAATCGCCGACCGCCAGCCCCATGCCATGGATGAAAGTGCGCGCGCCAGCCGCGATCGACACTTCGCTGAAGCACCAGCCGCCGCAGCCCGCGCCATCGTTGCGCCACAAGATATTGCCCAACATATTTTTGAACTGGTCATTAACGACATAAATATCGGCATCGCCATCGTTGTCATAGTCGGTGAAGCTGGCGCTGAAGCCGCTGCCCAGCAATTCCTCATAATCCAGCAGATGCGTAACATCGGCGAAGCTGCCATCGCCGCGATTGTGATACAAGGTATCGCGCGCCGCACCGTGCTCGCGGGTGATATTGGGGTCGCCACATTCCGGGAAGCATGACCAGTTCACCACATACAGGTCGAGGTAACCATCGCCGTCATAATCGCCCCAGGTGGCGGTTGTGCCTTTGCCGCGGTCGCCCACGCCGGCCAGCGCCGTCACATCGCGGAAGCCAGCGCCGGCTTGGTTATGAAAAAGCGTATTCGCGCCGTGATTTAGCACATACAGATCAAGCCAGCCATCGTTGTCATAATCCGCCCAGACAGCGCCGCCACTCAGCGCGTCCTCCAGCGCAACTTGTGGGGACAGCGGCGAGACCTCAAAGCGACCATCGCCCGTGTTGCGATACAAGATGTTGGGCTGCTGGTTGCCGGTTACATACAGGTCGAGCCAGCCATCGCGGTCGTAGTCGCCCCAGGCTTGCCCGATGCCCAGGTAGCCTTCGGCGAAGTCGTCTTCAAAGAGCTGCCAATCGCCCCGGTGGGTGGCGTGGATGCCGGCTGCTTCGCTGATATCGACGAAAGGCTCCAAGCGACCGATGGCTGTCAGGAATGGTATGAAAAGCATCAATGCGACGAGGCGGGCAACAGTCTTCATGCGACGATCAAAAGAACCTTTGCGCCCTCTGTGCCCAGTAAGACCAAGTAAGTCATGAAAATGGAAATTGTAAAGTTTGCCGCCAGTGGTCTACCCCCCTCGGTCCTCCCAAAGCATTGGGGGAAAGGTTTCACCGCGCATTCGCATAGACAGCGAAACCCATACAGAAGCGCGATTCCGCCTGCCTTAGCTCCCCTCCCCGATGCTTCGGGGTAGGGGCCGGGGGTGGGGTAGATCGATTTTCGCACGACTTGCCTGCACTTACTTCTGCGCCTCTGTGGCGGGCTCTAGCGCTTGACGCCCGAGGTCGCGATGCCTTCGACAAAATACCGCTGCCCGAAGACGAAAATCAGCAGCACCGGGATGACAGCGATGGTGGCGACAGCCATCATCAGATGCCAGTCAGTATTGCCATAAGCGCCTTGGTACTGCACCAGGCAGACGGGTAAGGTCTGGATTGCCGGCGTGCGCAGGTAAAGCAGCGGACCGAAGAAAGCGTTCCAATTGCCGATGAAAGCGAATATCGCCAGGGTCGCCAGCGCCGGTTTGGAGAGCGGGATGAAAATTTGCAGCAAAATGCGTACATGCCCCGCGCCATCAATCTTGGCGGCGTCAACCAGCTCTTCGGGGATGGTCAAGAAGAATTGCCGCAGCAAAAAGATGAAGAAGGGCCAGCCAAACCAGGGCGGCACCATCAGCGGCAGGTGGGTATCCAGCCAGCCGAAGCGATGGAAGAGCACATACTGCGGGATGACCAAAGCTTCGTTGGGCAGCAGCATAGTCGCCAGGATGATGGCGAAGAAAAAATTCTTGCCGCGGGCTTTCAAGCGGGCGAAGGCATAGGCTGCCAAGGTGCAACTGAAGAGATTGCCAATGATATTGTTGACGGTGATGAGCAGCGAATTCCAGGTGCACCTGGAGAAATCGACATAGCCATAGCCATACCAGCCGTCGGGGAAGTTCTGCCATTGGAAGGTTTCAGGGATGATGCGCGGCGGAAAGGCGAAGACTTGGTTCAGCGGCTTCAGCGCGGTCGAAACCATTACGATAAAGGGCATGACAAACAGGATGCCCAGGGGGATCAGGATGACAAAAGTCAGGACGACGCCAATAGCGCGCCTGCCTTCGATGGATTGATGCCAGGCGGCACCTTGTTTGCGCTTTGTCATGGATGCTCTCGCCATGCCGCTACACCTCGTAGAAGACCCAGCGCCGGCCGAGGCGGAATTGCAGACCGGTTAGCGCCATGAGAATGACAAACATGATCCACGCGACAGCGGCCGCCACGCCCAGCTGCAAGAAGATGAAGGCGTTCTCCCATAAATACCAGATCAAGACATTGGAGGACTCGCCGGGTCCACCTTCGGTCATCACGCGGATTTCAGTGAAGTTTTGGAAGGAGCCAACCACAGAGATGATGATAACGAAGAAGAGCACTGGCGAAAGCATTGGCAAGGTTACATTGCGGAACTTGCCCCAGTTGCCCGCGCCATCAATCTCGGCCGCTTCGTAGAGTTCTTTGGGGATGCCCTGCAAACCAGCCAGCAGGATGATCATGTTGGGACCAACCTGGAACAAGCCCATCAAAATCAGCGACGGCTTGACCCATTGCGAACTGTATATCCACTGCGGACCCTGAATGCCGATGAGCTTCAAGCCGTAATTCAGGATACCCAGGCGCGGGTTGAAGATCCAAATCCAGACCAGCGCCACCGCCACGCCAGCCGTAACTGAGGGCAAATAATAGACAGCGCGGAAGAAAGGGATGCCCGGCACTTTCTGGTTGAGCAGCACCGCCAGCAAAAGCGCGAAAGCCGTGCCAAAAACCACACGCCCGGCCACGATGTAAAATGTGTTGCCTATCGAAGTCCAAAAGATCGGGTCTGCCGCCAGCTTGGCGTAATTATCCAAGCCGATGAAGTTGAGGTCGTCAAAGGATATGCGCCAATCGGTAAAACTCAAGCCCAGCATGCCCAAGGTGGGACCGGCAGTGAAGAGCACCAGCCCAATCAACCAGGGTAGGATGAAAATGTAGAAAACCAGCTCTTCGCGGCTGCGCTGAGAGAGGGAGCGCAGCGAAAATCTAGGCACGGACTCCATCGGCGGTCCTCCGTTGGCGCTGGACGAGTCAGGAAATGACGGGGACAAGCGGCTGCCCGCCCCCGCCAGGTAAGACAGTCTTACATATCGGCGACCGCGTCCAGCGCGGCGTTGCCCTCTTCGGTGATTGTGGCGATCGCCTCTTCGACCGAAGCCTCGCCCAGGCGTAGCAGGTTGGCTTCGCGCGACAGAATCTGGCTGACTTGCGCCGCTGCCAGCGACTGGAAGGGTGGTCCTGTAACCGCGTAATCAAACATCGCTTCCAGGAAGTAATGCCCGCTAGGGGGCGCTGGATCGGAAGTCAGCCAGGCTTCCAAGCCTTCGGGACGGGCTGGTGAGCCGCGGCCGGAGAGACTCCACATGAAGATCATGCCATCGACTGACAGGTATTCGCGCAGGTAGCGCCAGGCGACATCGGGCTTGTCGCTGGTCGGGGTGATGCCGTAGCCGCTGCCGAAAGCGCCGGTCTTGCGGGTACCATCCGCGCCCATGGGGGTCGGCGCGACATCCCACTCGAAGTTGGCTTGCGCGCGCATGCTGGGCGTGCTCCAGGTGGCGATATGCCCCATAGCCGCGACGCCAAAGCGGAAGGGCTGCTGATTGGGGAAGGCTTCCATCTCTGCCCCGCTCGCCCCAACGTTCTCGTTGTGCGTGAGGTTGTACCAGAAGTCCAGGGCTTCTTTGGCTTCCGGCGTGTCGATGATCATGGCGGATTCGTCATCGTTCATCGTTGCGCCGCCCCATGCACCGAGGAAGAAGCCGGAGCCGCCATTGCCGAGGTCAAGCCTGCCATCCCAGCCCCAGACGCCTGCGTCCGGGTTGGTCAATGCGCGCGCGGCTTCGGCGAAGTCTTCCATCGTCCAGTCTTCGCCCGGATAGTCCATGCCGGCGGCATCAAACATATCTTTGTTGTAGCCGAGGATGATGGGACCGTGGTCGTAAGGCAGCGCGTGGATGCGGCCATTGACGCGGTAGAGGCGCACTGATTCTTCCCACATGCCCTCGACATTGAATTCTTCATCGGCGACGACGATGTCGTGAATATCGATGATGATGCCCTCATGCGCCCATGGCGTGGCGCGGCTGCCGTGCACATAGATGATGTCGGGCAAGGTGCCGGCGGCTGCCCAGGCCGGCACGACATTGTTGTGGTCTGCCCAGGTGTTGTAAGTGATGTTGATCTTGATATCCGGGTGCCGCTCCATGAAGCCTTCGTCGTATTCGGCTTGACGCGGGCGGAATGCCGCCTCCCAGTGCCGCCCGAAGGTCAGCTCGACCGTATCCTGGGCAGCCGCGATATTGCGCAGCGGACCCATGCCCGCCAGGGCAATGCCCGAACTGCTGGCTGCCGCGAGCTTCAGGAATGCGCGGCGGGATAGTTGTTGCTTGTTCATGATTCTTCCTTTCTCTGCAAGAATGTCTAATCGAGCCGATACTGCCGTTTGCATCGTACTTGGTCCTGGCGCACCTCCTGTGGGAACAGACTGGATTATCCGAAGGATTGACGAATACAGAATGTATTGTAGACACAAACTGTCGAGTTGTCAAAATGTTGCCTGTGCGTGTCAGGATGACCGCCCTGTACCGACAAGCCGCTACCATAGCCAGGCGCGCCTTTCTGCGTTATACTTCGCGCAGTAACAGGTAAACGCAAAGGAGCGCGGCGTGAGCGAAGACCATGAAAGCAAAGCCGCTGCTGGCGATTCCGGCGTCCGCGCGCGCATCAAACTGAACAGCTTATTCCTCGGCGCGCTCTGCTTTGCGCTGGGGCTTCTGCTTGGCCATGTCTTGACGAGAGACAGCCTGGAAGCGCCGCCCGCGCCGCTGGACGAAGCTCGGTTGCGCGCCATCATCGCCGAAGCGCTTGAGGGACATGCCGCCGCCGCAAAGCCAGCCGAAGCTGCGCCCGATCGCTTCGCCTTGGTCGATGACGACCCCTACCTGGGCGCGGTGGATGCGCCGGTGGTCATCGTGGAATTCAGCGACTTTTTCTGCGTTTACTGCAAGCGCCACTTCGACCAGACATTTGTGCCGCTGTTGGAGAACTATGGCGAGCACATTCGCTATGTCTATCGAGATTTTGCCCGCTTGACTCCTGAGTCCGCGCCTGCCGCCGCCGCCGCCCATTGCGCCTACGCCCAAGGCAAGTTCTGGGAGTTCCACAGCGCCTTCTTCGCCAATCAGCAAGCGCTGGGGCAGGATTTTTATCTCCAGACGGCGGAAGAAAATCAACTCGATATCGAGCAATACACCGCCTGCCTGGAGGATACTGGCTCTTTGGACGAGGTCGATTTTGACGGGCTGGACGGGCAGCTAGCGGGTGTACAAGGCACGCCGGGCTTCTTCGTCAACGGGCAGATCCTCAGCGGCGCGCAGCCCTACCGCATCTTCGAGCGCATGGTCCAGCGCGAGCTGGACAAAGCCGGCATCGACTATGCGGCAGTGAGTGGCTAAACAAGGCAAACCGCGGCGGCGGCACCCAAAGCAAGCAGCTTCGCAGCGCATCCGGCTGGACATACGCGCGATGGGGCACGGCGGCAAGGCGCTGGGCTTTCATCGCGGCAAGCCGGTTTTTGTGCCTTATGCCATCCCTGGCGAAGCCATCACAGCTGAGACCACCGGCGGCAGCGGCGGCGCAATTTTCGCGCGCGGCTTGACCCTGCTGGCGGCTTCGGCAGACCGCATCGCGCCAAGCTGCCCGCATTTTGGTCCGGGCGCTTGCTGGGGCTGTCATTGGCAGCACATTGACTACGTGGCGCAGTTGCTCTTAAAACAGGATGTGCTGGCTGACCAGCTTTCGCGCCTGGGGCATCTGCCCGACAAGCTGATCGAAGCGGCCTTGCAGCCCGTCCTGCCCGCGGCGGCAATCTGGCGCTACCAACACAGCTTGCGGCTTTCGCGCGGCGCGGACGGCTGGGGGCTGGCTCGTGAAGCTGGCGGCATGGAAGCAATCGCCGATTGCCACCTGGCGCGCCCGGAACTGATTGCACTGCTCGACCAACTGGAACTGGAGTATGCGCGGGCGCGGCACATGACCCTGCGGCGGGGCAGCGATGGGCGGCTCATGCTGATTTTGGAAGTTGATGCTGAAGTCGACCCCGAGCTGCACACCGACCTGCCCCTGAGCGTGAATCTGCTGCTGCCCAGCCGCGAACCCATCAACCTGATTGGCGATGCACACAGCAACTACCTAATCAGGGGGAGAGCCTTCCGCGCGACGGCTGGCTCAGCCATACGCAACAATCTCAGCGGCATTGAGCAACTGGTAACGGCGGCAATCTCCGCGCTGCAACTGAATGACCGGCAGCATGTCCTGGACCTGTATGCGGGCATCGGCGTCTTTAGCGCGTTCATGGCGGAGCAGGCGGCGCTGGTCACAACGGTCGAGAGCTACCCGCCAGCCGCCAATGACGCCGATTTCAACCTGCGCGAGCATGACAATATCGACTTGATCGAAGGCGGCGTCGCCGTGGCGCTGAGCGAACTGGCTGCAGCGGGCGGGAAGGTTGGCGCGGCGCTGGTCGACCCGCCGAGCAATGGGCTGGGCGCGGAAGTCATCGACTGGCTGGCGCGGCTACCAATCAAGCGGCTGGCTTATGTGAGTGGCGACCCCGCCTCCTTGGCTCGTGATGCACGGCGCTTGCGGCAGCGGGGATTTCAGTTGCAGCGCATCCAGCCCATCGACCTGTCGCCGCAGACCTATTACATCGACTGCGTGGCCGCCTTCGCGCGCTAGCCCAGCAAGTCCGCCAGCGCCGACAGCAGATGCTCGATGTCGTCGGCATTGTTATACGCCGCCACCGACAGCCGCAAGCCGCAGCGCCCTAAAAAAGCGCCCACCGGGATTTCGATGCGGTAGTCGTCATAAAGCTGCGTTTTCAGCTGGGCGGCATCACAGGGCGGCAGCGGGATCGTCACCATCTGCGAGAATTGCGCCTGCGAATAGGGTGCCTGGCCATAGCGCCCGCAGATGCGTTCTTGCGCCTGCGCCGCCAGGCCATGGCAAGCCATCACCAGCGCGCCCCAATCGTGCTTTTCCAGGAAGTCAATCGCGGCGGGCACGGTCAAAAAGGCGGCGATATCGCGCGTGCCGCTCCATTCGTTCTGCTCGACAAAATCGCTGCCCTCGCGCCAGCCATGTGAGATAACCAGCGGCTCGAGCCAGCCATGATGTTCGCGGCGCGCATGCAAGAAACCGGCGCCTTTGGGCGCGCAGAGCCACTTGTGAAAATTGCCGGCATAGATGTCCGCGCCGGTTGACTCCAGGTCGAGCGGCAACTGACCCGGCGCATGCGCTCCGTCGATGATGGTTAAAATGCCTTGCTGGCGAGCGCGCTGGCAGATCTGCGCTATGGGGAAGATCAATGCCGAGGGCGAGGTGATGTGGCTGATGACGATGGCTTTGGTGCGCGGCGTCGCCAGGGCGAAGAGCGCCTCGGTGAAGTCACTGTCGCTGGTGTAGGGAAGCTGCACCTCATGCCGAAGGATGCGCGCGCCGGTCTTGGCGGCGCAGTATGCCAGCAGGCGGTTGATCGCGCCGTATTCGTGATTGGTAGTGAGGATTTCGTCGCCGACGTTTAAGAGCAGCGAGCGCAGGGCGATGTTCATGCCCGATGTGGCGTTGGTGACGAAAGTGATATCGCTGGCGGAGACATTGAAATAGGCGGCGATCCGCTCGCGGGCATCTGCCAGCATAGCCTCGCGCTCGCGCAGCAGGAAGGCGACCGGCTGCCGTTCCAGTTGTCGCTGCCAGTCTTGGTATTGCGCGAAGACAGGAACTGGACACGCGCCAAAAGAACCGTGATTGAGAAAGGTGATGTCATCGCGGAGCATAAAGTCAGCGCGAGTGAGCATGGCAAATGTCTCCGCAACAGTGGAATAACCCTGGTGCCAGTATACCGCCGTGCCACGCATTGAGCGAAAAATAAAAGTATTTGCAAGTAGCTCTTAAACCTGATTCACCACAGAGAGGCAGAGGGTAAAGAGGCTTGGCGTAGGGGGCAGGCGGTGACTCGCCCTACGCAGACTCCGCGCGGCTTGGCCTCCCCTTGACCTGTCGGGGGAGCGAGGGGGTTGAAATTCTCAAGCGCGCGATGCGGTCCAGCCCGGCGTAATCGCGCAGGATAGCCGCTTCTAGGCCGCAGATTTCCTGCGCCAGCCGCTGGACTGCCTGCCCCTGCCCCGCGCCGATCTCCAGCAGGATATGCGCGCCCGGCGCAGATATTGCCGCCACCTGGCTCAGCAAAGCGCGGATGCAGCCCAAGCCGTTAAGTCCGCCGTCCAGCGCCAGGCGAGGTTCATAAGCGCTTACCGCCAACTGCGGCAAGTCTTCGCTGGCGATGTAGGGCAAGTTCGCCATCAGCAGATCGACTTGAATGCCGCGCTCGCTCAATGGCAGACCGAGGTCGCCGCGCAGAAATTGCAGCGAAACGCCATTGCGCCGCGCGTTGAATTTGGCGGTTTCCAACGCCGCCGCGCTGATGTCGGTGGCATAGACTGTGGCTTGCGAACACCGGCGCTTGTAGGCGATTGCCAGCGCGCCACTGCCCGTGCCAATATCCGCGACCACAGCCGCCGGCGCATGGGCAGTCAGACGCAGCGCTTCTTCCAGCAGCAGCTCGCTCTCCGGACGCGGGATCAACACAGACGGGTTCACGCTCAGCTCAATATCATAAAAGCCCGCCACACCCAGGATGTAAGCGACTGGTTCGCCAGTGGCACGGCGTTGCAGCCAATGCTGGTATAGGCAGCGCCGCGCGGGGCTCAGCTCATGTTCGGGATGCGCGAATAGAAAGACGCGTTCGACATGCAGCGCGCGCATGAGCAGCAATTGGGCATCAAGGTCGGGGCTGTCGCTATTGGCTAGTCGCTGCCGTGCCAGCCGCAGCGCCTCGCGGATGGTCATGCGCCGCCGCCAGCCGCCAGTTGCTGGGCTTGTTCCTGGGTGGCGAGCTGGTCGATGAAGGCATCCAGCGCGCCGTCCATCACCGCCGGCAGGTTGTAGCTGCTGTAGCCGATGCGGTGGTCGGTTACGCGCCCTTGCGGATAATTGTAGGTGCGGATTTTCTCGCTGCGGTCGCCACTGCCGACTTGCCCACGACGTTCGGCTTCGCGCTCGCTGCGCTGCCGTTCGACTTCGGCATCGTACAAGCGGGCGATGAGCACTTGCTTGGCGCGCAGCTTGTTCTGCAACTGGCTGCGTTCGTCCTGCATCTCCACGACCAGGCCGGTCGGTTTATGGATTAGGCGCACCGCCGAATCGGTGGTATTAACCGATTGCCCGCCAGCGCCGCGCGCGCGAAACACTTGCGTCTCGACATCGCTCATATCCAACTGCACATCGACTTCTTCCATCTCCGCCAACACGGCGACAGTCGCGGTGCTGGTGTGGATGCGCCCCTGGCTTTCGGTGGTGGGCACGCGCTGCACGCGGTGCACGCCGCTTTCGTATTTGAGGCGGCTGTACGCGCCATCGCCCTTGATTTGGAAGGTGATATTTTTGAAGACGCTGTTGCCCTGCTCGTTGACATCCAGCATCTCGACCCGCCAGCGTTTGCCCTCGGCATAGCGCGTATACAGGCGCAGCAGGTCGCCCGCGAAGATGCCGGCTTCGTCCCCGCCAGCGCCAGCGCGGATCTCGACGATGACATCGCGGCTGTCACGCGGGTCTTTGGGCAGCAACAGCAGGCGCAGCTCCTCCAGCAGCTCACGGGCGCTGGCTTCCAATGCGTCGATTTCGTCTTGCGCCAGCTCACGCATCTCGGCATCGTCAGCTATCTCCAGCAATTCCCGCGCGTCCGCCAGTTCGTCGCTCTGGCGCTTGTAGAGGCGGTAGGCATCGACAATCGCTTTTAAGCCCGCCCGCTCTTTGGCGAGCTCGGCTACGCGCTCATAGTCGCTGGCGATGGCTGGGTCGCCCATCTGCGCTTCCAGCTCCAGGTATCGGGATTCGACTTCGGCAAGTTTGTCGAGCATGGGCCTATACTTCGTCCAGGTGGCGCGGCGCGGCAATCAGCGCTATTATAACGGTCGACGGGTAGCCGCAAAGGGACGGGTTGATGGATAGGAAACCCCCCTCGCCCCCCGAAGAATCAGGGGGAAGCCAAGCGCATTTGCAATATCCTGTCAGGATAGGATCATGGTCAATCTAGGCAATGGGCGCAATCCGGGCATCCCGCTGGATATGGGCTGGGTGCGCGCCACGACGGTCAATCGCAGCGCCACACAGCGCCGGGTCAGCAGCCTGGTAACGCGGCGCAGCGTGAAAAAAGCCTGGCAGGCGGCTTGGCTGCTGCGCGCCATCACTCTGATTGATTTGACGACCCTGGCGGGCGATGATAGTCCGGGCAAGGTGCGGCGGCTCTGTGCCAAAGCGCGCCAGCCCCTGCGCCAGGACTTGCTCGACGCGTTGGAGGCGGCTTCGCTGAATATCACAGTGGGCGCGGTCTGCGTGTATCATGCGCGGGTCAAAGATGCGATCGGGGCCTTGCGCGGCAGCGACATCCCCGTAGCGGCGGTTTCGACCGGTTTCCCAGCCGGCTTGAGCGCCTATGCCCAGCGCATTGAAGAGATTCATCAGTCGGTCGAGGCGGGCGCGGAAGAGATCGACATCGTTATCTCACGGGAACACGCCCTGCGCGGCGATTGGCGGCGGCTCTATGACGAAGTGAGCGAGATGCGGGCGGCTTGTGGTGACGCGCACATGAAAGCCATCCTGGCGACTGGCGAGCTGGGCTCGCTGTGGACAGTCGCGCGCGCCAGCAAAGTCTGCATGATGGCTGGGGCGGACTTCATCAAGACCAGCACGGGCAAAGAGCCGGTCAACGCCACGCTGGAAGTCGGCTTGACGATGACGCGCGAGATCCGCGCCTATGCGGAGATGACCGGCTGTCCGGTCGGCTTCAAGCCAGCTGGCGGCATCCGCAGCGCCAAAGACGCTTTGAACTGGATGATCTTGATGAAAGAGGAGCTGGGCGATGACTGGCTGGGCAAGCGCCTGTTCCGCTTCGGCGCATCGGGCTTGCTGACGGATATTGAACGCCAGCTTTCACACCATGCCAGCGGGCGCTATGCGGCGAGACATCACATGCCCATGGACTAGCCTGTCAATACAGGGCAAAAACCCGCTAGGGAGTGGCGAATCTGCTGGATACGCGTTGCTTTGCCCCCACCCCAAACCCCTCC
>VXNO01000038.1 GCA_009840575.1 Chloroflexota bacterium
ATCACGATTCTGTATGGGTTTCGCTGTCTATGCGAATGCTCGGCGAAACCTTCCCCCCATTGACATGGGGGACCGAGGGGATAGACCACTAGCGGCAAATCTTACAATTTTCATTCCAACGACTTACTTGGTCTTACTGAGAGTCGGTATAGGGGACAGGCGGTGACTCGCCTGTTTCAACCCCCTCGGTCCCCCGACAAGTCAGGGGGAAGCAAAGTACGCGCGCAGATTCTGGATTTATCGGGCGAACGGCTTGTCAGATTGCCGTTACAGTCAACGATTTCGCGTGGATCCACAGCGTAAACGTGTATTTCCCTAATCGGCGTACTCCTTAAAAACTCGGCACGCTCGATGGTAAAAGTTCGGGATGGCGTCCTTTATGGAGAGCTTCATTTTGATGCGATTGCCCTGCGCCATCAAGTTGGATATATCGCGTCAATGCTGCGACTGCTGTACAATAGGCTCTTGAGCTTATCGGCAGCCTACCTGGAGAGATAGCATGACCAACACGGCAGCGATCATGGAGCGGTATCGGCGTGTGATCTTCGCGGCGGCTTCGCCTTATCACGGCGATAGCCCATTGGTGGCGGAGCGCGCCAAAGACCAATACATCTGGGATATTGACGGCGCCCGCTACCTGGACTTTTTTGGCGGCATCCTGACTGTCTCGGTCGGGCATTGCAATGACGAAATCACCCAGCGCACGTTGGCGCAGCTGCAAAAACTCCAGCACACCTCGACCATCTATGTGAATGAGACGATGGTCGCGCTGGCGGAGAAAGTCGCCGAATTGACGCCGGGGCGCTTGCAGAAATGCTTCTTCACCAACAGCGGCACCGAAGCCAACGAGACGGCGGTGCTGGCGGCGCGTATGTACACGGGCAATCCCGTCATCATCGCCCTGCGCCATGCTTATTCCGGGCGCTCCCTGCTGGGCATGAGTCTGTCCGCGCAAGGTCCTTGGCGCCTGGGCGGGGTGGTCGACCCCTTTATCAAACATGTGCGCAGCCCCTATAGCTTCCGCGCGCCGGCTGGCTTGACAGAAGCGCAACTGGTCGAGCTCTGCGTGAACGATTTGGAAGAGACGCTCGCTACCATCACGCAGGGGCGCATCGCCGCGTTTATCGCCGAGCCGATCCAAGGCGCGGGTGGTTTCATCGTCCCGCCCGCCGATTATTTCCGGCGCGTGCTGCCCATCATCAAAGACGCCGGTGGCTTGTTCATCGCCGATGAAGTGCAAACGGGCTGGGGACGTACCGGCGGCAAATGGTTCGGCATCGAGCAATTTGGCATCGAACCCGACATCATGACCTTCGCCAAAGGCATGGGCAACGGCAGTCCCATCGGCTGCACCATCGCCACGCCCGAAGTTGCCGATGCCGTGGCCGGGCTGACATTCTCGACATTTGGCGGCAACCCGGTCACCATGGCGACGACCCTGGCGACCATCGAATATATGCAGGCGCATGACACGCCGACTAATTGCGCCGTGCAGGGCGCGCGCATCGCTGAGCGGCTGGCTGAATTCACCGCCGAGTTCCCGATTGTTGGCGAGGCGCGGGGTATG
The DNA here is from genome assembly GCA_009840575.1 of Chloroflexota bacterium. Classification (GTDB taxonomy): domain Bacteria; phylum Chloroflexota; class Anaerolineae; order Aggregatilineales; family Phototrophicaceae; genus UBA6055. The sequence goes on from VXNO01000038.1 coordinate 1,568, forward strand.
GGTTTGATGCAGGCGCTGGAATTTGTGCAGCCGGCTGATAATGCGCCTGATGCCGCCCGCACGGTGGCTTTTGTTGATGCCTGCAAAGAAGGCGGTTTGCTGCTGGGCAAAGGTGGTTTGTATGGCAATGTCGTGCGCATCGCCCCGCACTTGAATGTGAGCCGCGAAGATGTCGATACTGCCTTGGACATCATGGCTGACGCGCTCGTCACGGTGTCTTGACTTGCGCCGATTAGGCTTGTTGAGCGCGATTCTGCTGGCGATAGCGCTGACCATCAGCCTGTTGAGCCTGTATCGCGCCCTGCCTGACGATGCCGAACTTGTAACCGAGTCGACGCTGGGCAGGCTGTCGCTGTGGATGGCGCAGCAAAGCGGCGGCGAACCCGACGAGCTGCAATCCCCCTTGGCGCGCTATGCGGCTGACCGGGCGGCGCAATTGGGACAAGACGAGCTCGACCCGGCGGTGCTGTTGGCGGCGCTGGCCAACCTGCGCTCGCTGTATCTGGGCGGCGTGGCGATGTTGTTGGCTGTGGCGCTGCTTTTGACGCTGCGCGGCGCTATACGGGCGAGTCACCGCCGCGCCCCTAGACAACTTGGTGGAGATTTCGCCTCCCCTCATCCCGATGTGGAGGACGAAGGGGGTTGGGGCGCAAGACGAGGCTTGCTGTCCGCGTTGCTCATGCTGGATGCGCTGCTGTTTATGCTGCCGACGGTCGAGGGCAGCGATGCCTTGGCGCGCGTCGTTTTTGCCATCTTGCTGACTCTGCTGGCTTTGGTCTTGTGCCCGGGTCGTATCACCCGCGCAGTCGGCTTCTGCCTGGCGCTTTCGTTGCTGATGGTCGGCTGGGAGGCGAGCAAAGCCTTCGCTGATTCGCTTTCTTACAAGATTCTGCTGCCCCAGGCGGGCTGGCAGTATCGCGCGCTGCTGTCGCTGGACGCGGCGCTAATTGAGCTGCAAAGCGGCGCGGTTGATGCGGTCATCGCCGACCGCAAAGACCTGGACGACCTCATGCCGCCCCAGCCGCCGGGCAGCTCCAGCGACGCCACAGAGGCAGAACTCCCTTATCCCGACCTGCGCTATCTGCGGCAGTTGGATCGCAGCGAGGGCTGGGCATTTCTGCCCATCACGCCAGCTTTCCCGGGCCGCTTAAGCATCGCCTTGCGCGCCGAAGATGCCGAGGGGACGACCAGTGTGCGCCAGGTCTTCCGCCGCTCGATCGCGACTGTCGGCGGCGACTTCGCCGAAACACGCATCCTCAGCCAGCCGCGCAACTTGGTCTTGCTGGACCTCAAGATACTCAACGACCTCAACCTGCCGCATCTGCAGATGATCGCCGAGGCCTTTGCCCAGCCGGCGCGGCGCAATGGAGAGCTGCTGCTGGCGCGCATCCTGGCCGACGCCGGCCTCTATACCTTCAGCGAGGCGATTTTCGGCTTCGCTTTTGGGGCGGCGCTGGGCTTCGTGCTGGGCGCGCTCTTCGCCCATTCGCGCTTGTTGGAGCGCGGCTTGCTGCCTTATGTGGTGGCGTCACAGACGGTGCCGATCTTGGCAATCGCGCCTATGGTGGTGATCTGGCTGGGCGCTGGCCCGCTGTCGGTGGCTGTCATCGCCGCCTATCTGACCTTCTTTCCGGTGACGATCAACACTTTGCGCGGGATGCAGTCGCCAGCCGCCGAGCAGGTCGACTTATTGCGCTCCTACGCCGCCAGCCGCTGGACAATCATGTGGAAGCTACGCCTGCCGGCGGCTTTGCCTTATATCTTCACGGCGCTGAAAGTCTCGGCGACAGCCAGCGTGGTCGGCGCGATCATCGGCGAGCTGCCTTCGGGTATCGGCGCGGGGCTGGGGCGGGCGATTTTGGATTTCAGCTCCGACTATAGTTTGGTATCGACGCCCAAGCTGTGGGCATCCATCGTTATGGCGGCGGCTGTCGGCATGGTATTCTTCGCGGCAGTCAGTTTGTGTGAGCGCGTGGCTTTGCGTGGTTTCTTGCCAGCGGGAGGAGAGCAGAAATGAATGCCATTGAGGCGCAGGGCATTCACAAGGTCTTTAATCCTGGCACGGACGAAGAAGTCATCGCCTTGCAGGATATTGACTTGCAGGTCGTGGCGGGCGAATTCTTGTCGCTGGTGGGGCCATCGGGCTGTGGCAAGTCCACCTTGATGCGCCTGATCGCCGACTTGCTGCAGCCCAGCGGCGGTGAATTGCGCGTCAATGGCAAAGCGCCTGCCCAAGCCCGCCGCGACCGCGACTATGGCATGGTCTTCCAGCAAGCCACGCTCTACGACTGGCGCAGCGTCAGCAAAAATGTGCAACTGCCGCTGGAAGTGATGGGCTACGCCAAAGCCGAGCGGGTAAAGCGCGCCCAAGCCATGCTGGAACTGGTCGAGTTGGGCGACTTTCTTGAGCATTATCCCTGGCAGCTTTCTGGCGGCATGCAGCAGCGCGTATCCATCGCCCGCGCGCTGGTCTTCGAGCCTTCGGTGCTGCTGATGGACGAGCCGTTTGGCGCGCTGGATGAATTCACCCGCGAGCGCATGAACATGGAGCTGCTGCGCATCTGGCAAGCGACTGGCACGACCGTCGTCTTCGTAACGCACAGCATCGCCGAAGCCGCCTTTTTGTCGCAGCGCATCGTGGTGATGACACCAAGACCTGGCCGCATCACCCAGGTCGTCGCGAATCCGCTGCCCTACCCGCGCGATTTCCAGACTCGCGCCGACCCGGCTTTTCACGCCCTGGTCACGCAACTGCGCGACCTGCTGCGCGACGCTGTGGGCGCGTCTGACAACCCCCGCAAGGCTTGACGATGATTCGCGCTCGCCTTGTCAACTACCTGCCGACCATCGCTGTGGCGGTTACTGTGCTGCTGGCATGGGAGCTGCTGGTGCTGCTATTTGATATCCAGCAATTCCTGCTGCCCAAGCCGTCGGCTATCTTCGCTGAGTTCGCTTATCAGGTTGGCTTGTGGCTTGCGCCGGACGAGCGCTCGATCCTCTTTGAATCCAGCGGCGCGACCTTTTGGGAAGCCGTCGGCGGCTTCGTCATCGGCTGTGGGAGCGGTGTGCTGGTGGCTTTAATTACCTCGCGCTGGACAATCATCAGTGAAGCGACCATGCCCTTCGCCATCGCCGCCAATTCTGTGCCTATCATCGCCTTCGCGCCCATCATGAACAACTGGTTTGGCATCACCAACCCCGCCTCAAAGATGGCAATCGTGGCTATCATCGTCTTCTTCCCCACCATGATTAACACGGTGCGCGGCTTGACCCTGGTCGATGCGCGCCAACTGGAGCTTATGCGCAGTTATGCCGCCAGCCCCGGCGAGGTGCTGCGCAAGCTGCGCATCCCCAACGCCCTGCCCTACATTTTCAGCGCCTTGCGCGTAGCCAGCGCGCTCAGTTTAATCGGCGCGGTGGTGGCGGAGTTCTTCGGGGGACCGCGCGCTACATTAGGCGTCTACATCACGCAGGAAGCATCGGCATTCGACTTCGCCAAAGCCTGGACAGCCATCATGATGGCGTCGATCATCGGCATCGGGTTTTATCTGACGGTTCTGATGCTGGAGCGGCGCTTGATGCCCTGGCATGTGAGCTTTCGGGTGGAGTAGAGGGGCTTGAGTTTAGAGCAAGGGCAAGTTGTATCGTGAGCTATCGTCGGCATTTTCCCCAAATACAGGCGCTGGCTTCTGCTCATCATGTAGCAACTCGAAATTCAATAATCGTTTTGTACAGGTATTTATTGCCACCTCTGATTCGTCTATCCCTATCCAATTCCTACCGAGCTCAGCCGCTGCCGCTAGTGTAGTGCCAGACCCGCAAAAGCAATCCAATACGATACTATTTGGCTGGGACGAGGCAGAGACTATCATCTTGAGCAGGTCTATATTCTTTTCTGTCGGGTATTGCGGGTATGCAGGGTCTTTATACTCCCAGATGTCTTGCACTTTCTTGCCTTCCATTTCATCTAAGAATATCTTCTTTCGTGGATTCCCATTTTTTGACCATTCAATCATCCCATTACGATCCCAGTTATCAAGAATCTCGGGCGCTACCCGCCAGTGCCGACCTTCAGGCGGGAGCATACCACGCCATTTTCTCCCTGTCTTACCATTAGAAGTTTCTCCTGGCGCGTGAAGTGGCGTGGTCGTATATCTCCTTCCATTGTTGTCAACTTTCTTAAACAATCGCTCAACATCATTTGCGGAATAAGGCACTCTTGGCGCATTCCATACCATGCGAGACGACTTGGAATAGAAAAGAATGAGGTCTTTTATATTTCCGTAGGCTTTTCTATTGAAATTTTTCGGATTGCATTTGATACGAGCAATGTCGTTTCTATAATTCTCAATACCAAAAACCTCATCCATAAGAACCTTCACATAATGGCCAACCTTATAGTCGATATGCACATAGATGCTGCCGACATCCGAAAGCAGTTCGTGCAAGAACACCAACCGCTCTCTGATAAACTCCAAATATTCTGAGCCAGTCCTTTTATCATCGTAGGCAGTAATGCCACTGCCTCTGCTGACCGAGGTTGCCCGGGTTTCGCTCATTGTAAATTTCTCATTCGTTCCGTAGGGCGGGTCAATATAAACCAGGTCAATCTTTCCGCGATATCTATCGAGAAGGGCACGGAGAACTCCGGTGTTTTCCCCGTATATCAGTTTATTGTCTGACTCGCGCCCACACACAGACAAAAGCGATGAGGGCTTTGCCTCCTCTAAAATCTGCTGCCTTGTCCGCTTGTTAGGGTAATCAAGTATCATGTCTACACTTGGTGCAGAAACTCACGCAGGACCAATGCGCTCATTATGTTGCAGTCTTTGTATGTTGATATGATTCTCTTGTGCAGTTTATTTCTGCTTGAAATGTATGGAACACCGTCAAGGATTGATATGGGGATAGCTTTCAAATTTGGTTCGGAGAATAGACGAACCGCGTCTTCAAATTGAGCATTCTGGTGCCCTCCAAAGTCTGTAAGAAACTTGGCTTCGCCAATAACATAGTTTCCGTTAAACCGAGCAACAAAATCCAATCCCTTATCTATGGTGTAGCCAAGATTTTCTCTAGCAAATTGCCCAGCCTCTTCATCACTGGCTTCAAGTATTGCATTGCCAGAAGTTGCCTTGAGTGTTCGCAAGTCAACCAGATGTGGTTTTAATGCCCTCTTCACCCATCTTTTGAACATTGGACCGATTTGGCGGTTTGTCTCTTTTGGCTCCGACACTCGATCATATATCTTGTCAATCCTCATCTCATATAGACGGCCACAAAGCCTTTGCACTGTTGCAGGGTTTCTGAGCAATGCGCCTTTATCTCGCCTCAAATAGGCAACATAAGAATCCTTAATTGGAAACAATTTGAACTTTAACAGCTCTTTGATGAGCGCGGTGTTGTCTTCTGCTTCAAATGCCTGAGAAACATTGTGCCATACTGATTTATCAATCTCTCTAATTCCCTCGGGTATAGTAGGGTAGACTCGAAAAAGATCGTCCAAATAGCTTCTCTGATTCGCATACTCGATGCTCAACTCAAGCCAGTAATTCACGCTCTACCCTGCACTCAAGTATTCGTATCTCAAATGCTGCGGCGACATCTTATCATATGCGCCAGTATACCCACTCTTCAGCAAGCTACAAAAAACTCACCGCCGATAATATCTCTTGCCTTTCAGGGCTTCGGGCAGCAGGCTCTCGTCGGTGTAGGCTTGGTAGCCTTTTCCATAGCCCAGCTCGCGCATCAGTGCAGTCGGCGCATTGCGCAGGCGCAGCGGGACAGGCAGGTTGCCGCGCTGCCTGGCGTCTTCCAGCGCATCAAAATAGGCGCTGCCGGCGCTGCGGTCTTTGGGCGCGCCCGCCAGGTAGACAACACCGTGCGCCAGGTGATATTGGCATTCGGGCAAGCCCACCGTCTCGACGGCGCGGAAGACATCATTGGCAACGGTCAGCGCGGCGCTATCGGCCATGCCGATGTCTTCGCTGGCGAAGATGATCATGCGGCGGGCGATGAATTTGGGGTCTTCGCCGCTATCGACCATGCGCGCCAGATAATACAGCGCGGCGTCAATATCGCTGGCGCGCATGCTTTTGATGAAGGCGCTGATGGTGTTGTAATGCTCTTCGCCGCTTTTGTCATAGCGCAGATGCCTGGATTGCAGGGTCTCGCGCAGCTGCTCGGCGTCGATGCGTTCGGCGCGATACAGGCGAGCGGCATTGTCCAGCAGGTTGAGCGCGGCGCGGGCATCGCCATTGGCATAATGCGCCAGGAAAGCGGCTGCCTCTGGCTCGATCTCCAGCTGCAAAGCCTCGACGCCGCGGGCGATGATCTGCTCCAGCTCGCTGATGGTGAGTGGCTCCAGCGTGAAGACCTGCATGCGTGAAAGCAGCGCTGATATGACCTCGAAGCTGGGATTTTCTGTGGTCGCGCCGATGAGCGTGATGCTGCCATCTTCGACGTAAGGCAGCAGGAAATCTTGCTGCGCCTTGTTGAAGCGATGGATCTCGTCCAGGAAGAGGATGGCGCTGGCGGGCTGGTCGGCTGCATCCGCCTGGAAGAGCCCGGGCTGGCTGCTTTGCGGGCTATGCAGCGCGTTTACGATAGCGCGCAATTCCGCCTTGCCCGCCGAGACCGCCGACAAATTATAAAAGGGCTTGCCAGCGACATCGGCAATCATGCGCGCCAGGGTGGTTTTGCCGACGCCGGGCGGACCCCACAGCACCATGCTGGGCACTGTACGTTGCTGCAAGGCGCGGTAAAGCGGTTTGCCAGTGCCGACCAGATGCGCCTGCCCGATGAAGCCACTCAAGTCGCGCGGGCGGACGCGCTCGGCCAGGGGCTGGACAGTGTCGGGCATGAGAGGCTTGCCCTCAGCCCTCAATAATCTTCACGATCTGGTCCATGTGGTCGCAGTCGTGCATGGCGTGCAAGATGAGCTGATTATCCAGCGAGAAAGGGCCGCTGCCGAAGGGGACGCTGCCCTGCCAAAGCTCGTCATCTTCGACATCCAGCGATTGGTAGAAAGCCAGGTTGTCCGCGCGTAGCCCCCGCCAACGTTCCAGCAGCACGTCCGCTGCTTGCTGCGCATAGCCCTGCGCCACGACTGACTCGGCTGGACTCATGCGCAGCTGGGGCGGCTCTTCAGCGTCAGCCCCAATATGCCGCGCCCGCGCGCCAAAGTAGACTTCAAAATCACAGAGATGCCCCAGCACCTCTGAAATCGTCCAGCCATCGCCGCCATCGCGCTTTTGCAAGGCTGCGGGGTTGTCGATGCTGGTGATGAGGCGCGTCAGTGTGCGCACATTGCGGTCGATTGAACGCAGTTGCCAGCGGCGGTACATCGCCATTTCGGACATAAAACGCTCCTTTTTTCAGCTTGGATATACCTAAAATTGTTACCACAGGCTGCCTGCCTAACCCAGAGTCAATGGACTAAAGGGTGACCGCGCGCTCAGCCAGCGCCTGCTGATAGGCTGCGGGCGTATCCACATCCATCAGCACGCCCGGCTCATCCACAGGCAGGAGGCGCAGCCGCGCTTTATCCAGCGCCTCGCGGGGCATGGCGGGGGCTGCCAGCGCCAGCATCGCCGCCCAGCGCGAGCGATCGAGCAGCAGCGGGTGTCCGCGCCGGCCGCCGTAACAGGGCGCAATGCTCCAGCCCGCCGCGTATTCCCGCGCCAGTTGCTGGATTAGGGCTGTGGAGATGCCGGGCATATCAGCCGGCTGGATGAATGCCGCCGCCATCGTATCGGGCAGCGCGCGCAGACCGACCTGCAAGGAAGAAATCATGCCGCCCGCGGCAAAATCTGGATTGTGTACACAGCGCGCCGACAGCCCCGTCAAAGCTGCCCGCACCTGAGCGGCACCCCTCCCCGTGACCACAATCGCCTCGATGCCAGCCAGCAGGAATTGCCGCGTTACATGCGCCACGATGGGCTTGCCATCCTGCCAGGGCAGCAGCAGCTTGTTTTCGCCCATGCGCTTGGATAAACCCGCCGCCAGCACGATAGCGCCACAACCTTCCCTCCATCCTGCTGGAGGGGGCGAGAGGGGTTTACCCATCGGTTTTGCTGCGCGGCATGGGGCGCTCGGCAATATCCTTGAGCAAGCCGCCGTGCCCCATCATCACCAGGTCAGCGCGCGTTAGATGTTCGCCGCTCAACAGGCGCGGCAAGACCCAGTCGATGACATTGGTCTTGGGCGATTTGATGCAGCCCGGCGCGCCCACCACCGGCACATCGCCCAGATAACCCAGCAGCAGCAGGGTGCCGGGGTCAACTGGCACGCCATGCAGGGTGATGCTGCCACCCGCTTGCCGCAGCGCCGTCGGCACAAGATCCTGGCGATCGATGATAGCGGAGATGCTGGCGATCAATATCAGGTCGGCTTGCGATTGCGCTTGGATGGCAGCCGCGATAGCAGCGGCAGTATGCTGCACAAAGACCGGCTCCATTAAGTGGCTCCCCCAACCTTCGATGCGGCGGCGCACGGGTTGATGAAAACTCCGCAGCAGCCGTTCGCGCGTGGCTTCTGTGCCTGAGACAATCAGCGCGACGGCTTTGGGCTGCAATTCGCGCACTTGCAAAACAGCGCTTTCCTGGCAGATGCGCTCGACATCGACAACGCGCGCGGCAGGCACGCCAAAAGGCACAATCTTGACGAGCGCGGCCATTTCGCCTTTGCTCACCAGACTATGCGCGCGCAGGCTGGCGATGGTGATGCCGTCATACAGGCTATTGATGGTTTCCAGCCGCGGCACATCAATATGCAGGATGCCACGCGCCGCCGCAGTGATATTGGCTCTGCCCACGCCGGGCGCGCGCATGCGCAGGTTGTCGCCAATCACCGCCGAGCCGATGCGCCGTGCCGCCACATCCTCGTGCAGGTCGGCTTGGCTCAGTCGCGTGATGACCAGCCGCTTGATGCCCAGCCCGCCGAGCCGCGCAATATCAGCATCGTTTAGCCGATGCCCCTTGTTGAGGATCAGCTTTGCGCCAATGTAGAGTTTGTGCGCCAATATCCCGCCAGCCGCCTCTTCCAGCGGTACCTCACCGAATTGCATCGCGGGCTCCATTGCGTACCGCGATGACCTCCGCCAGGATGCAGACGGCGATTTCTTCGGGGCTGCTCGCGCCGATGGTGATGCCAATCGGTGTATGGATCTGCGCGATATGCGTCTCGCTCAAGCCCGCTTCTCGCAAGCGCGCCACCCGCTGCCGATGCGTGCGCCCGCTGCTGAGTACGCCGACATAGGGGATGCCCGCGGGCAACGCCGTGAGCAGCGCCTTGTCGTCGATCTTGGGGTCATGCGTCAAGACAGCCAGGTAACTGCTGCCATCCAAGCCCAACCGCGGCAGCGCTTTGTCCGGGTAACTGTGCAAGATATTGGCGACATCGGGGAAGCGCTCGGACGAGGCAAAGGCGGAGCGCGGATCAATGATAGAGACGCGGAAACCCACCTGCTGCGCCATAGCTGTCAGCGGGATGGCCACATGCACGCCGCCCACCAGGATCAAGTGCGGGCGCTCGACTTGCTGGTCGACCATGACGCGGGTATCATCCAGTTCGACGATGCCGCTCTTGCAGGTTTCTGCGGCTGCCGCGCGTAGCTGCGCCGCCAGGCTCTCGGGCAGGTCGCCGCTCTGATACAGCGTTTTTCCGCCAGCATCCAGGAGCATCTTCTCGCCGATATACGCGCCTGCGACCACGACTAGCGCCACGCCATAGCGATCTTCAGTGGCTAGCCCAGCCAGCAGTTGCCAATAGGTCGCATCCAGCGGCTCGACGAAGACTTCAATGCTGCCGCCGCAGGTCAAGCCGACTTCCCAAGCCATGTCGTCGGCCACGCCAAATTTCAGCAGGCGCGCCCTCCCGTCTTTCAAGCCCGCCAGCGCTTCTTCAACGACAGCGCCTTCAACGCAGCCACCACTGACGCTGCCGATCATGGCGGGAGCGCTGTCTGCTTGCCCCGGCGCGGCGATGCCCAACTTTGAACCCTCTCGGCGCGGCGCGGAACCCCAGGTCTTCGCCACAGTCGCCAGCGCTACCGGGCGGTCTTCGCGCAGCCAGCCGTTCACAGTCTCAAGGATGTCGCGCATGGCTTCTCCTTTGTGTGTGGGTTGCGGCTTATTCTAGCACAACCGGCGCGTCCCCCGGCCCCTTCCTTACAGGACGAGCAGGGCAATCGCATCAAATCTTTTTCACCACAGAGGAAACGAGGCTACACAGAGGTCTGGTGTAGGGGCGAGGCGGTGACTCGCCCGTTTCAACCCCCTAAG
>VXNO01000058.1 GCA_009840575.1 Chloroflexota bacterium
TTTTAAAATGATACGGCGCCCACCCAGACCTACTCGCTTAAGTTCGTCGGCAGCGTCAGATGTTTATACGAGCCAGGTGCTGGGGGGCGTGGGAGGGGGGGGGGGGCGAATCAGATGGTAGAGCGTGCTCCCAGAACTGTCTCGGTACTGGTCTGGGTCAGCAGAAATGGCTTGGACGAGCGTGTAATATACATAGTCGTATCTCAAATCGCGCAGGTCGTATCTATTCTGGCTTACTTCGGCGGTAATCCAGCCCCTCGAGTTTATGCCGAGCAAGCTGATACGATAGCCGCTGGCATTTTCGACGGCATCCCAATGCAGCGCGTCGTCATATACTGTGAGGTTTCTGGGCCAGGGGAGACGAGGAAGCTGGGCTTGGGCTAGAGCATAAGCACTGAAAATGATTGCGGCAATCAGGCATATCTTGGCTGTTCTTCGTAACATAGCTACTTTCAAAGCGAGAGTGGGAACGTGCAGGCAACTCTAGCGGACTCTGTATAGTCTTTCTACAGTCAATAGTCCGCAATTCGAAATCAAGCGAAGGATAATTGCCACAGACACAGAACGCGCAGAGGAATTGCCATGCCCGCCTATACCATCATCGAACTGCCCACGCCCCGCTGGGCTGAGGCGCGCGCATTGCGTTTGCGGGCGCTGCAAAGCGACCCCGGCGCTTTTGCCTCCAGCTATGCCGATGAGCTGGCTTTTGCCAATGATGTCTGGCGGACGCGGGCGCAATCGGCAGCGCAGCGCGCGGGCAACATGACCTGGTATGCGCAGCTTGAGGGCGAGCTGCTGGGCATGGCCGGCGCGACCTGGTCACAACGCGAGAAAAACCGCCATGTCGCGCAGGTCTATGGCGTCTATGTGCGCCCCGCCCAGCGCGGCAAAGGCATCGGCGGCGCTTTAATGCGCAGGCTGCTGGCGGAATTGGCGCGCCTGCCGCAGATTGAGAAGGTCAGCCTGCAAGTCAACAGCCAGAGCCTGGCGGCAATTGCCCTCTATGCCAAGCTGGGCTTCCACAGCATCGGCATAGCCAGGCGCGAATTGCGAGTTGGCGGACGCTATTACGACCTCGCAGCTATGGAACTGCACTTCAGCAAACCGCCGGCAAAAGACTAACTGCCCTAAGCCTTCACCGCGCCGCTGGTCAAGCCGCTGATGAACTGGCGCATCGCCACCGCGAATACACAGAGCAAGGGGATGGACGAAATCACATAGCCGGCGAAGAGCGTGCCCCAGTCGGTTTCATAGGCGGACGAGAATTGCATCAAGCCCTGCGCCAGCGGCATTTTGCTCTTGTCGGTGATGGTGACCAGCGGCCAGATCAAATCATTCCATGTGCCAATCAAAGTGGTCATGGCCACAGTCGCGATCATCGGGCGCGCCAAAGGCACGGATACATAGGTGAAGACCTGCCACTCAGCCGCGCCATCCACATAAGCCGCATCAAAAAGCTCCTGGGGCAGCGACTCGAAATACGAGCGCATCAACCAGGTCGATAAAACCAGCCCGCCACTGACCCAGACGCTAATCAAAGCCAAGGGCGTATTGACCATACCCAGGTCGCGCACTAGCACAAAACGCGGCGCCAAGGTCAAAACGCCCGGCACCATGATCAAGGTGATGAAAGCCAGGAAGATGACTGTCTTGAATGGGAAGCGAAAACGCGCGAAGACATAGCCCGCTACCGATGCGATTACCGCTATCAAACAGATGGTACTGCCTGAATAGAGTACGCTGTTGACGATATAGCGCCAGATGATGCGGAATGCCGAACTATAATTGCCCAGTTGGAACGGCAGCTCGGGCAGCCAGAAGTTGTGATAAAATTGCGTGTTGGATTTCAACGAGGTGATGACCACCAGTACCAGTGGGAAAAAGGTAACAATCCCGAAGCAAACCAGCACCGCCTGGAAGGGCAGATCGCGGTTGCCGAGGCCCAATCGCCACTGTTTGCGCATCGTAAGGACCCCTAGTCCGCCGCGCCAGACGAAACGCGCAGGTTGATCACAGTCAGCGCCAGCATACCCACGAACAAGACCACGCCGATTGCCGAGGCGTATCCAAATTCCAGGAAGTTGAACGCCGACTGAAATAGTTGCAGCGCCGGCACCATGGTGCTGTAGCCCGGCCCCCCATCGGTCATAACCAGGAAGAGGTCGAAGCGCTGGGTCATAAAGAGCATGGTGAGGATCATCGCCAGGGTAATCTGCCGCCGTGTCATGGGGATATCGATATAAAAGAGCCGCCGCCAAAAGCCCGCGCCATCAATGGACGCGCTTTCGTGCACTTCCTGCGGGATCGTCTGCAAGCCGCCCAAGATAATCAGGAATTGCAAAGTCGGCAGCCACGGGAACCGTACAAACGCCAGCGCCCACATGGCTGTCAGCGGGTCACCCAGCCAGGCGTGCGTGTATGCGCCCAAGCCCAGCAACTCCAGCCCCTCGTTGAGCAAGCCAACCTGCGGATTGTAGATGAAACGCCATATCAAATAATTCAGGATGGTGGGCACGACCATGGGGAAGACGAAAATGATCTTCCACCAGTATGACCAGCGGACGCTGCGCAGGTTGATGATCATCTCGGCGGCGAAGAAAGGCAGGATAGTCTGCATCACGACGCGAAAGGTCACGAATCCGACCAGATTAGTGAGCGCCACGCGGAAGGTGCGGTCGCTCAACAGACGTTCATAATGCTCCAGCCCGACATAGATATGCACCTTGCCGCCATTCCAGATGTAGAGCGAGTTGTAGAGCGCGCTGAAAGCCGGCAGCCACTCAAACAGCAGCAGCAGCGTCACAGGGACGAGCAGCGCCAGGTACAGCCATTTCGCCCGCCACATGCGCGCCGGCAACGGCGCTCGGCTGCGACCGGTTGAGCGAGCGGCGGCTAGTTGCGTGAACATAAGAAGCTGCCCCCTAATGATGGCAGGGCTTCAATCTGCGTGAGGGCTGCGTGACGGCATCAATGGATAGCCGCCCCTTCCCGCCAAGTAGGGAGATGGGGCAGCCATCGTTAGCGCGGATTTATTCCATCTGGAAGTCGCAGGTCCATTCATTCTCGGCGATGACGACGCGCGCCTCGCGGGTCATCAAGCGGTCTTCTTCGGCGATTAGCGTCTCGAGGTCGATCTGCCCGGTGAAGTATTCTTGCATGAGGCGGCGATGGTCTTCACCATAGCGGCGGCTGAGGCGCGGGTCGGGGTCTTTCAGCGCGCGGATGGGCAACTCGAGGAAAGCGACCGTCGGCTTTAAGGCATCGGGCACATCCAGGCCAAACTGCGTAGGAATGCTGCGCGGCGAGTCGGTGACAACGCGTCCCCACTGTGGCTGGGCGGTCATGTACATGAAGAAGTCGATGACTTGGTCTTCGATGCCCTCGCGGCGCGCACGGTCGGTCATGGTGAAGCCGGCTGTGAAGCCGCCGACCAGGTAGGCGCTCTCATTGTTGGCGGCATGTGGGCTGGAGGTTTCGGTTATGGGCGGGAAGTAGCTGATGCCCCAGTTGAAGTCGGCGTCGCGGGTTACATTGAGAGTCTGGCTGGCGGCATTGCCCAGCAAGAAGGGCACCTCGCCGGTGATGAACAGGCGATAGGCTTCGTCCCAGGTCATGGTCGCATAGCCATCTACCCAGGTCGGCTCGAAGTCAGCCAGCAGCTGCAGCCAGGCGGCGAAAGCCTCATCGTTGGCGCTGATTAAGCCATTTTGAATCGCGCAGGCGAATTCACGCTGGTTCAAGGCGTGCCAGCTTGCGCCCGGCTCCCACCAGCTTTCGATGTGGTCGATGTAGAAACTGGTCAGGCTGGTGCCATCAAACCAGTTGTAGGTATAGGGCGTGGCGGTGGACATGCTCATGGCCAGCGGCTCGTAGCCGGTTTCTGCGAGGGCACCCATCTCGTCGATCATTGTCGCCCAGTCTTGCCACAGTGAATAGGAAATATCGAATTCGGTGTCGATGCCATTGGCTTCCAGCATGTCGATGTTGTAGTAGAAACCGACTGCCACCGCGTTCACAGTCACGACATATTGATTGCCGCTGCCGGTGTGGAAAGTGGTATTCCAGACGACCTCGGGGATAGCGTCCGCCCAACGTTCGTGGCCCGGCGTGCCTTCGGGAATGTAAGGATTGGGCATCTCAATATAATCATTGAGCGGCACATACCAGTCATTGCCCTGCTCTTGCCAGACGCGGATGTAATTGTTGACGATGATATGCGGCTCATTTTGCCCGTTGAAGACTGTGCTGCGCCATTGGTCGCCCGAGATATTGTCCGGCGTGTCGATCAGCTCGATATTGACGCCAGGATTCATGGCTTCGTATTCTGCGACCACCTCGTTCATCATGCTCGGCGGATCGGGGTTGTTCTCGGTTGGTTCATCCGGGTAGTAGGCACCCACGGTCGCGAAAATAGTAACCTCGTCCTGGGCAAGCCCGTTGACTGCGCCAAAGACCAATACGATTAGCATAGCGATAAGCATACGTTTGAACATCAGAACCTCCTCTTAGGCAAGTTGACATGCTATGCAAGACTGTCTTTCACGCCCAAAGATAGCCGATTTGCGCGGCGGCTACAACGAATCTCAAGAATCCTCAGTAGATTCAAGCAAGCATGGCAGCAAATCACAGCCATGGATGCGGTGGCTATGCCTCATATCGTCAGCCAGCTCCAGCTTTGCACAGCAGGCGGCAGGGGTATGCCGCCCCTATATTCTGACTTTTCGGGAGGGCGAAGGGGGCGTCCCTACACCGCGCCCAAAAAATCATGCAGCGCCACATTGAACTCCGCGGCTTTTTCGATGAAGGGCGTGTGCCCGCAATCGGCGATGAGCGCTTCGCGGACCACCCCGCCGGCTTCCGCATAGGCAGCCAGCACGGCTTGGGTCTGGGCGATCATGGGCTGGGGCGGGCAAAGCTCGTCGCCGGGCCAGCCGGGGATGACGCCCAGCTTGCCGAAGGTCGCCAGGTCGAAGAAGGACATATCGGCGATGACCTGGTCGCTGTCACCGCGCAGCCACAATAGCGGCGGCTTCATCGTCAAGGCAGCCAGGCGCAGCGGGTCGGGCTGGTTATTGGGTGCCATGGCATTCAAGACGCCCCACCTGCCCGGCGCGACTTGAGGCCAATTTTCCGATGCCAAGAAGTCGCCGGGATAATCCCGCTCGCCGGTGTGTGTCGCCAGCACGCTGCTCAGCAAGTCTTCTTCGCGCGGGGAGATGTAGCCCGGCTTCCAATAAAAGTTGTTCATGACATGGCGCGGGGTCATCTCGGCATCGCCGCGTTCGCCATCGCGCAGCATCTGCGAAAATTGCGCATTGGCGACGCCACCGCCACTGCCCGCGGCATCTTCGGCGCAGAGGCTGCCCGCCGCGTCTTTCGTACCACCGAATCCATAGGGCGAAACCGGCGCGACGAAGCTGGCGCTCAACAGGCGCTCTGGCGCATCGCCCAGCAACTGCCACAGCACGCCGCCGCCCATCGAATGTCCGACCACATGCGCCTGCTCCATTGCCAGCGCGTCCATCAGCGCCAGCACATCATCGGACATATCCGCCATGCCGCGCGCGCCATCGACTAAGGCTGCGGGGTCGGCATCGCCAAAGCCGCGTTGATCCAACGCCACACAGTGGTAGCCCGCCGGCATCGCCAGCATGGTCTCTTCCCAGAAGGTGGCTGAGGTGAGGTTGCCATGCACGAATATGACCGGCACTCCGGCTGCGTCGCCGCTGAACAAGACGCGCGTAGCCAGGCGCGCCGAGGCGATCGTCCGCGCTGTGACGCCGTGCAGGGTGGGGATAGACATGGGGATTACTCCTTGTGGTTGACGTCGTCTGTATGGCAAGTGTAGCGCAGCCGGTCGCGGTTCGACAAGTTTCACAGAGGATTCAGCAGGGCAATCGCATCAAAATGAAGCTCTGTAAAAGGACAACCTCCCGCACTTTTACCACCGAGTACACCGAGAGTGAAATAATGGATTTGCGCTGTGGATCCACGCGAAATCGGCGAATGTAGAGACAATCTGTCAAGCCGATGTCCAGATAAAATCAGAATCCTCGCGCGTACTTTGTCCCCGACCTTTCGGCAGCGGGCCAGGGAGGTTGAAACAGGCTACACCAAAGCTCTGCGCCCTCTATGTATCCTCGTTTCCTCTGTGGTGAATAATTTAATGCGATTGCCTTGAGTTGAGCATTTGCACAAATTGCCGATACACTAAGCTAGCCACGAAACGGGATTCTCAACCATGCCCAAATTGCAGCTTGCGCTGGATGGCGAACTCGACGCAGCCTTGGAGATACTGGCGGAAACGCGCCCTTTTATTGATATTGCCGAGGTAGGCACGCCGCTGATCTACCGCGAAGGCCTGCGCGCCCTGCGACAAATCCACGCCTTGCATCCAGACCTGTCCCTGCTGGCTGACCTGAAGATCATGGACGCCGGCGAGCAGGAAGCAGCCATCGCTTTTTCTGCTGGCGCTGATATCGTTACAGCGCTGGCGCTGGCGAACGATGCCACTATTGCCGGCGCCGCGCGGGCTGCTCGCAACTATGGCAAACGCGTGATGGCGGACATGATGCAAGTGGCTAATCCGCTCGCGCGTGGGCGGCAACTGCTGGGCTTGGGCTGCGATTTTCTTTGCCTGCACCGCGCGCATGACCTGCAAGCCGCGCAAGCCGCTCCCTATGCCTGGCTGGCGCAGCTACGTTCCAAAATGCCCGCGGCGCAGTTGGCTATCGCCGGCGGGATTACCCTGGACGCGCTCCCCTATATCTTGCCATGCCAGCCGCAGGTCATCATCGTGGGCAGCGCCATCACGCAGTCCAGCGAGCCAGCGGGAATGGCGCGACGATTCGCCGAGAGGATTCGCGGCTATGACCACAGCTGAGTTGATTGACGCCATGTTCGCGGATATCGGCGCGACCTTGCGCCAGGTCGATCCCGAGCAGATTGACGCCCTGCAGCGGGCGATTTTATCGGCGCGGCGGGTCTTCATCGCTGGCAAGGGACGTAGCGGCTTGCAGATGCGCGCCTTCGCCATGCGGCTGATGCACCTGGGGCTGACGGCGCATGTGGTTGATGAGGTTACCACGCCAGCCATCGAGGTCGGGGATTTGCTGCTGGTCGGCTCTTCATCCGGACGCACGCGCAGCCTCGTCGGCGCGGTCGAAGCGCTGGCAGGCGCTAGCGTGACCCTGGCGGCGATTTGCGGCAACCTGGATTCGCCCATTGCGCGCGCTGCGGATTGCCTGGTCTACATCCCCGCCACCAACTTCAAAACGGACGGTAGCGGCGACAAGTCCATCTTGGTGATGGGCGCGCTCTTCGAGCATTGCCTGGGCTTATGCTGCGACCTGCTGGTGATCCGCTTGAAAGCGGCATTGGGCGTCCCTGAGCATGAGATGAACGCCCGCCATGCCAATATCGAATAGCGGCGGCGACTCGCCCGCCCCCCCCGAAAAGTCAAGGGGGCGCAAAGTACGCGCGCAAATTCTGGATTTATCTGGCGAATGGCTTGTCAGTTTCTGCTTAGAGCCGCTAAGGCACAGTGGCGCAGAAATAAACAGGGCTCTGTGTTTCTGTGGTACAAATAAGCAGTTGTCGGCGGCTGGGGAGCCCGAGACATGCTGGAGGAATTGCGCGTCGAGAACTTCGCAGTTATTGACCAACTCGAGCTGCGATTTGGTGCCGGCTTTCAGGTCATCACTGGCGAGACGGGCGCGGGCAAGTCCATCCTCATTGATGCTGTGGAGCTGCTGCTGGGCGGTCGCGCTGACCCGACCTTTGTGCGCGCGGGCAGCCAACGCAGTATCATCGAAGGTGTCATCCGCCTGGACGAGCGCGCCCGGCAGGCGCTGCTCCCCGCGCTGCAACGCGAAGAACTGATTGATCCCGATGCCCCGGATTACTTGACCATCCGCCGTGAGATCCGCCGGCGCGGACGCTCCTCAGCGCGCATCAACGGCGTGCCTGTGCGCAGCGACCTGCTGACAGAAATCGGCGGCGAGTTATTCGATATCCACGGGCAGAGCCAGCATTTGTCGCTGTTTCGCCCCCGCCGGCATATCGACCTGCTCGATCGTTACGCGGGCTTGCTGGCGACGCGGGCTGGGCTGGCAGATTTGGTCGCCGACCTGGCTGCGCTGCAAGCGGAGATGCGCGCCCTGGCTGATGGCAGCGAGGCACTGGCACGACGCGCCGATATGCTGCGGCACGAACTGGACGAAATCCAGGCAGCAAACCTCGACCCCGCCGAAGAAGACGAACTGCAAAAAGAGCGCAATCGACTGGCAAACAGCGAACAACTGGCGCAACTGGCGGGTGAGGCGGCGCGCTTGCTAGACGATAATGATGATGACCGCGGCGCTGTTGACAAATTGATGGGCGTGGCTGGCACGTTGCTGAAGCTGACGCAGATCGACCCGCAGCTGAGCGAGCAGTACGACCAAGCTGAGAGCCTGGCGCAGGCGGCACAGGAATTGGCGCTGGAACTGGCGCGCTATGCTGGCGACGCTGAATATGATCCGCAGCGACTCAATGAGCTGGAAGAGCGCCTGGAGCTGATTCGCAACCTGAAACGGCGCCACAACGTCGATACTGTGCAAGATATTTTGGACTATGCGCGGCGGGCACAAACCGAGCTGGACAGCATTGACCACAGCGATGAGCGGCTGCAAGCGCTGGGCGCGCGGGAAGAGCGCCTGCTGCGGCAGATTGGCGACATCAGTTGGCGCTTGAGCCAGGCGCGGGCGCAAGCCGGGGACGACTTGAGCGCGGCAGTCGTGCGCGAGCTAAGCGACCTGCGCATGGAACGAACCCGCTTCGATGTGCGGCTGGCGCAAGCCGAGCATCCCGCCGGCTGCATCGTGGGCGAGACCCGTTACAAGTTTGACGCCAAGGGGCTGGACGATGTGGAATTCCTGCTCAGCGCCAACCCCGGCGAACCGCTGCGCCCGCTGGCGAAAGTGGCTTCTGGCGGCGAGGCAGCCCGCATCATGCTGGCGCTCAAGCGGGTGCTGACGGCGGCTGACCACACGCCTATCCTGATTTTCGACGAGGTCGACCAAGGCATCGGCGGACGGCTGGGCGCGGTGGTGGGCGAGAAACTGTGGTCGCTCTCCAGCGCGCACCAAGTGCTTTGCGTTACGCATCTGCCGCAACTGGCGAGCTTCGCTGATGCGCACTTCCAAGCGCAGAAAGATTTGCAAAGCGCGCATGCCGCCACACAGGTTCGGCAACTGACGGACGATGACGAGCGGGTCAGCGAGCTGGCGAGTATGCTGGGCGCGGGCGGGCTGGCGGGCTTGCTCTCCGCGCGGGATATGCTGGATGCGGCAAGAAGGGTGAAGGGGGAATGATCACAGAGGGCACAGAGAAATGCAGGAGAGGCTATGTGAGTCTTCCGGCACTTGTGAGAATTCGATCCTGCTGTAAAATTGCATGCGTGATTGGACAGAGGAACTACTTATGAAGCTCCAAGAGTTATTGGCACAGATTGACGCAGGAATCTTGGTTCTACCGCAATTTCAACGTGGATTTGTGTGGAAGCGCAGGCAAGTCCACGACCTGATGGAATCGCTCTACAAGAACTACCCTATCGGCAGTTTGCTAGTTTGGAACACCAAGGCGAACATTCAAGACATAAAAGGCGGTGCCAACCCCTCGATCGGCAATCATGAGCTTCTGTTGGATGGTCAGCAACGTCTGACCACACTGTATGGCATTGTTCGTGGCAAACGGCCCGCATTCTCAGACGCGGACGAAGGCGCATTTCTCAATCTGTATTTCAATGTCGAAACAGAGGAGTTTGAGTTCTACCGTCCAACAAAAATGCAACACAACCCGCACTGGGTCTCGGTGACCCATGTGATGCAGAATGACTTGGGAAGCGTAATCACACCGTTTATCAGTGGTCCAAACCTTGCAGAGTACTTTAACCGACTAAACAGAATCACTAGCATAAAGGAGCGTGTATTTCACATCGAAACGATGACCGACCAAGACAAACCTATGGACGAGGTCGTCGAAATCTTCGATCTGGTCAACAGTGGCGGCACAAAGTTATCCAAAGGCGATTTGGCGCTGGCCAAGATTTGCGCGGACTGGCCGCAGGCGCGAGAAACGATGCAGGATTGTCTAAAAACTTTAGCCAAAAGCAGCTACCACTTTAATCTTGATTGGCTGTTGCGCTGCATCAACGCGCTGGAGACGGGTCATGCCGACTTTTCTGAACTGGAGCGTCAAAATGTAACTGTTGAGCAGATACAGGACGGGCTTGCCCGAGCAGTGAGTCACATCCACAATATTCTGAATCATCTCGCGTCGCGTCTCGGCTTGGATCATGGCTATGTGCTGGGCAGCCCCAATTCACTAATCGCGCTGGCTCGATACTTCGACAAGCACGGCAAGTTTCATGCTCAAGGTACAGTGAATCGACTCTGCTATTGGTACGTTCACGCTATGTTGTGGCAGCGATATTCAGGTCCGGTCGAAACGCGCATCCGCCAAGACATCGTGGCAGTCGAAGATAGTGAGAATCCTGTAGACGGTCTCATCGAGAGATTGCGGGAAAACCGTTGGCCCTTAAATATCGAAGCGCGCGACTTGACTGCTGCCAATCGCGGCGGGCGCTTCTATTCGCTGCTCTATATGCTCACGCGCGTGTATGGCGCGCGCGATTTGTGCAAAGGCATCGAGCTAAAGAAGTACCTGCTTGGAAGTGGCAATCAGCTTGAGTTGCATCACCTTTTCCCAAAGCATCAGCTCCGAAAGCACGGCGGCTTTGGACGCAACGAGGTGAACGCCATTGCCAACTTCGCTTTTCTTACTGCCGACTGCAACAAAACCATCTCCGCCAGACTGCCCAAAGACTACTTCCCCGAATACGAAGAAAAGCACCCTGGCGTCCTCGCGTCGCACTGGATTCCGATGGATGAGCATTTGTGGAAAATTGAAAACTTCCGCGACTTCCTCGCAGCGCGCCGCGAACTTTTAGCCAAAGCCGCGAACGCATTCCTGGAACAGCTGCGTGAGGGCAAGATGGCGCAGCCGCAAACTGCGCAGTCTGTTTTCGACCGGCCCGCAGGCTATCGTCCAGTCGACATCGCCAGTATCGCCAGTGACGAAGAAGCCGTCGAACTCCGGCGCGCGATGGACTGGATGGGCGAGAACAACCTGCCACGCGGCGAATTTGGCTATGAATTGCTCGACGCCAACGATGAGCTTATCGTCACGCTGGATTTGGCTTGGCCCGAAGGCATCCAAATCGGCATGAGCCATCCAGTTGCTCTGCTTATTGATGAAGAACATGAAACCCTGCGAATCGCGCAGCAACACGAGTTCATTTGTTTCACTGCACTTGAGCAATTGCAGCGCTATGTCAGGCGCGAAATCCTCGCCGAATAACCACAATGTAAGAATCTCCCCGCGCCCCTCGTCCAATGGGCAAGAGGTGGACTCGGGAGCGCTCGCATGCACGAACAGCGCGATGGCGATCAAATCCAGCGACTCTTTGACTTCGTGGCCAATGCGCCTGCCGACGAGACGCTGATCAAAATGGACTGCAACGACTGCTGCGAAAAGATCACGCAACTCGCTGAGCAGGTGGCAAATGGCGCTGACCTGAAGGAAATCTGGCCCGAGATGCAGAAGTTCATGCGCTACTGGGGCGATTGTCGCGAAGAGTTCGAAGCGCTGGTGGCGGTGCTAAAGCAAGAAAAGGCGCTGGACGACTTCGACTTCAGCGCTTTGGAATAATAGGCCAATTCACAAATCAATGCTCCCCTTCCCTCATTTTGGGGCAAGGGGCTGGGG
>VXNO01000049.1 GCA_009840575.1 Chloroflexota bacterium
GCTAGGCACGTATGTCGAGATTCTGCACTATGTAGACGACCTGTCGGCAGCGGGTGATTATTACCAGCGGCTGGGCTTGGTCGCGCTGGGCGATGATGTCTATACCGATGGCCGCTATCATTTGCATTTGCTGGCTGGCAGCGTCGCGCCCGTCAGCCTGCGCTATTACGGTTGTGCCAACGATGGCGAGATGGCCAGCCCAGCCGGCATCCGCATCCACCTGTCGAGCCAGCCGCCGCCGCGCCGCCTGCCGCACGATGATACTATCGTCCGCGCCCCCGATATCACGCGCTTGGGCAAGTTCGGCGAGCTCTCGGCGATGATCCCCGATTTGGAAGTCGAATGCGCCTTCTGGGAAGCGGCTGGTTATGCGGCTTTGGGCAAATATACCGAGCCCCAACCCTGGGGAATCTGGAGCGACCAGCTCTTCTTGATTGGCTTGCATCAAAGCGAAAGCGAAGACGGCTTTGCCATTTGCCACTTCGCGCCCGATATGAAAGCGGTCAACGCCCAGTTGCTCGCGGAGGGCTTCGACTTGCAGCCGTTTGAGACGGGTCTGCCGCCCAAGGACCTCAGCTACCGCAAGCTGCTCACGCCTTACGGGCAGCTTTTCTACCTGTTTACGGGCGATATATCGGAAGCCAAACCCTAGCGGCTGGGTTTGCGCGCCATGACCAACAGACAGACGCCCCAGCCCACCGGCAGAAATGTCCCGCGCGTCAAGACTTGCAGCGCGGCTGGCATGCCGAATATCGCCAGTTGCAGCGACTTGGGTAGCAGCGGCACATAAGGCACATCCCACCAGCCATCGGCGAACTGGCGCTCAATGACAAAGCCGTTTTCTTCGCAGATGCGCAGCCACTCGCGCGGCGGCTTCAGGTTAATATGCGTGGGGTCTTCGCCAATCACATCGCTGGTCGGGTCTTTTTGACGGCGCAATCCATACTCCGGGTTGGGCGTCAAGAAGAAGAAAAGACCGCCGGGGCGCAAGATGCGGTAGGTATCGCGGATGAAATCGGCGGGGCGCTCCAGGTGCTCGACCAAGCCCAAGCCGACCACAGCGCTGAACTCGTCATCGGCGAAGCGGCCTTGCACATCGCCGCTGGCAACAAAGACATCCGCCCGCGGCGCAATGAGGCGCGTCTGCTCGACAGCGTAGTCCATGACATCGTAGCCTGTGCAGCGGAAGTCGTCTTGCAGCAGTTCCAGCAGATGCCCCATGCCACAGCCAGCATCCAGCAAACGTCTATCCGCGCCGGCCGGGGCGTAGCGGCGCAGCAAAGCCGCGTAATAGCGCCGCGAAAACCAGTAAGTGCTGAAGCGCCGAAAAGGATTGCCCGCATAATTTTTAGTGCGAAAGAAGTCTTCGTTATACAAGTGCAGGGGCGCGCGCGGCGTCTCGGCGGGGCTGCCTGGCTCGTCCAATGGCTGCTCCAAGTTGTGTTCTACGCTGGGCGGCAGTATCGCAGTCAATGCGCGGGGCGGCAAGTCCATGTTTCTGAGCAGCATCAGGCCTGCTATACTGCGCTGGCTATCAACTAAAGACGAGAATAT
Source organism: Chloroflexota bacterium (assembly GCA_009840575.1). Taxonomy (GTDB): domain Bacteria; phylum Chloroflexota; class Anaerolineae; order Aggregatilineales; family Phototrophicaceae; genus UBA6055. The sequence continues at coordinate 1,555 of VXNO01000049.1, forward strand.
GGACGCTGGAATCACGCAGGTCAGCGCCGACATCGTGCAAGTGCGGATGCCCTTGCCTTATGCGCTCAACCTGGTCAATTGTTATCTGCTGCGCGGGGATAGCGGCTGGACCCTGCTGGATACCGGCTTGAACACCCCAGCCGGGCGCGACCAATGGGCTAGAGCCATGCGCGCGCTGGGTATCCAAGCCCGCGACATCGAAAAAATCGTGCTGACGCACATGCACCCCGACCACTTCGGGCTGGCTGGCTGGTGGCAGCGACAGGCCGACCAGCCCTTGCCCGTCTACCTGCCCGAAGGCGAACGGGCGATGGCGCAGGTCTTCTACGCTAGCGAGAATGAGAATTCGCCGCGCTTCCATCAGTGGATGCTGGATTGCGGCTTGCCACCTGCGACCGTGCAACGTATCGAAGCCGCCTTGGCCAGCACGGGCGATTTGACCCGCCCGCACCCAATCGCCGAGCAAACCCTGCGCGCCGGGACGATGGCGCGCTTGGGGGGGCGCAGCTTCCGCGCCATACACGCGCCCGGACACAGCGATGGCCAGCTCATCTTTTATGACGAAGCCGACCGCCTGCTGCTCAGCGGCGACCATGTGCTGATGCGCATCACGCCCAATATCGGCAGCTGGCCCCACACCCAGCCCGACCCGCTGGGACGCTACTTGCGCTCGCTGCGCGAATTGGCGGCGCTGGATGTGCGGCTGGCGCTGCCCGGGCACGATAGCCTAATCCACGATTGGCGCGGACGGATAAACGAGCTGCTGGCACACCACGAAGTTCGGCTGGGAGACACACTGGCGGCGCTGGCGGCTGGCGCGGAAACAGTCTATGAAGTCGCGGCGCGGCTCTTCAAGCTGGAGCGGCTGAGCGCGCACGAATGGCGCTTTGCCCTGGCCGAGGCGCTGGCGCATTTGCAATACCTGCGCCCCCGCGAGCGGGCTGCCTGCGATTGCGATGGGCTGATGCGCTGGCGCGCGCTGTGAGCCATACTTAGAAGGGCATGATCATCGCATTGCCGGCGTCGATGCGGCTGCTGTCGACCAGGAAGTAGCGCGTCATGTCGGCTGGCTCCAACGTCCAGCGCAGCTTGTGCATCGTCCCGCCCGCGCTGACTTCGTGCGCCTCTGCCACGATGAAATAGTCACGCTCCTTATGGCCGGTATGCGATTCGCTGATGCGCACGCGGTCAAAGAGCGACAAACCCAGCGCCGCCGCGGGGTGTTGGCGCGCGTCCAACCGCAGCTCGCGGATGAGGCCACTTGGCTTGCGGCGCTGCGCCACTTCATAATCGGCAAATGCCTGCGCTGTATTTGTATTGGAAAGCGCCGGCAGCTCGCGAGTCTGCCCGCGGACGCCATGGATGTGCAGGCTGGCGACATCTTGCGCGCGGACTTGCAGCGGCGCGCCCCGATACAGTGGCGTGCCATAAACATTGAGCAGGCTCATCCAGAGGGCCCGCCGATGATAATTGCAGACGCGCACTTGCAGCGATGTCGCGCCCAGTTGCTCCACCTTCACCAGGATATTGCGCTTGACTTCGCGGCTTTCGGGGTTGGAGCCCAATTGGAAGCGCGCCACCAGCCGCTCAAATGCCAGCAAGCCTATCGGCTGTCCGCGCTCGTCAACCAGTTGTATCGTCAGCCGGGTATCGCTGCGAGGCGGGACGCGCTGCGGGTTGGGCAGCTTCCACAGCAGGCTGCCCGCCGCCCCAATTGCCCGCGGCGAAACTTGCAGGGTCAGTCGATTCAGTTGGTCATCGCCATAGACATAGTCGCAGCCCGCCATATCATCGATGAAATGCGCCCCTAAGGTCTTGTGCAAGAGGGTGTAGCGCCGATTCAAGAAGACCGCCTTGCCCGCGCGGTTGATGTAGAATCGCCCCCGCTCGCTGGCTGCCAGTTCGCCAATAGCGGTGCGGCTGCTGGTCGATTCATCCCACCAATCGCCCACATAAGCGAAGCGCGTTTTCCCCGCTGCCAGCTCTTGCGCCACGTTTTGGGCTGGGAAGATACGCGCGCTGTCTATCCTATTGCTGCCCGGTCGGTCGATAAACAAGTAGCCCGCTAGCGCCGGTCGCCGCAAAATCGCTTTGTCGAGCAACTGCGCGATCACCTGGTCCGCCGTGACTTCAACCTGCGGCGGTAGCAGCGCCTGCGCCTGCGCCAGCCAGACCTGGATATCGCGCAGATGCAGCAGCGCCCGCCTGCGCCCCAGTTCGCCGGCATCGGTCTCGATATGGCTAATGAAGCCGATGAAGTGGCTGCGCGCCACGTCCTGCCGCCGGCTCTGAATGCGCACGCGAGCGCCAATCGGCAATGCGTTGCGCTCGGGGGAATACGCGCCGGCACGATTGCAAAGCGTGATGAGCGCTTCGCCATAATCCGCCAGGCTGTCATAAGGCGCGCGCATGCCCAGCCGCCAGCGCAAAGCCAGCACATCGGCGCTGATGTCTTCGCCAGCCGCGAAGTCGCCACTGTGGTCGCGGTCGATCGCCACGCGATACTCGATAGTCATGCGCCCGCCTCCAATGTCCAACGATGGCGAAATGCGCAGCCATAAAACTCGCGCTCGCCATAGGCGAAGATGCCCGGCTCGACCGATACCTCGGCAGGCAGTCGCAATTTGCCGCCCAAGCTGCTATCAAGCGCCAGCACAGCCATGTAGTTATCAATCAGCGCGATGAGCTGTGGCAAATGACTGCGGATGCCCAAGCCACTTTCACGCGGGGACAGCGACAGTAGATGCGTCACGGCATAGTTTGTCTGTTTGATGCCGCCGCGGAATGCCGAAATGCCCAGGCTATCCCGCCATTCGCGGAAGAAACGTTGCTCCTGCAGCTCGATCGGCAAGACCAACAGCGCCGGCAGTTGTGCCGTCTGCAAGCGCTCAGGCAGCGCGTCCAGGTCGTAATTGTTGCGCACGCCAGTTACTTGCATTGCCGCCAATTGGAACAAGGCAGCGCGAAAACTCGCCATAGGTAGGCTCCTTTGTTTGCTTGTGAAATGGTGTGGGGTCAGTCTGCCCGCAAAGCCGACGTAGGGGCGAGGCGGTGACTGGCCCGCATTTTTGGGGAGAGAAGGGCTACTGGCTCAGTCGCTGCGCGCGCTGTTCGTCTTCAGCCAACATCCGTTCCAGCTCGGCGGTTTCCAAGTCATCGACATACTCATCAATGACGCGCTCCAGCCAAGCCGGCAGGTCGGCGTGCAAGCGCTGAAAATTGGTGATGAACTCTGGATGCGAGTTGTAAAGCTGTCCCAAGCCACGCAGTATATCCAGGTTCGGCTCATAAAAATGCCGCAAATGCGCCTGCCAGCGGCCCAACAGCGCGACCACCTCGCTATCCCCCGCTTGATGCCCCTGCTGCATTTTCTCAGCCAGCTCGCTGTAGATCGCCTCGCCCTCGGCGATGATCTCATCTTGCCGCGCCTGGCTGTAGTTGCCCCAGCGCGCGATCGATTCATTGACGATGCCGGGTCCATATTGCAACCGAGCCTCGCGCTCGTAATGCGCTTGTTCTTGAGGGCTGTGCCGCTTCATTTTTTGCTTGGCCATGCCGTGTTCCTTGCTATCCGCGCTGCTTGTCCAGTTGCTTGCTCAGGTCATCGGCATTGTTATACCGCCGAATAGATGGATAGCGCCAGGCTACCCAGCCCGTCAGCAGCACAGTCGCCAGCCCGCCGCTGAAGATAGCGAAAGGCGCGCCAAAGAGCGAAGCCACCAAACCCGCCTCCAGCTCGCCTAATTGCGGCCCGCCCATGAAGAACATCATGTTGACCGAGACCATGCGCCCGCGCAGCTCGTCCGGCGTCATCAATTGGCGGATCGTGCCGCGAATGACCATCGAGACCGTATCGCCCGCGCCCGTCAACGCAAACATCGCATAAGACAGCGCAAAGCTGACCGAGATGCCAAAGATAGCGGTCGCCAGACCATACACCGCCACGCTCCACAGCAGCACCAGCCCCTGGCGCTTGAGCTCGCTGCGCAAGGACAAGACCAGCCCGACCAGCAGCGCGCCGATGGGTTGCGCCGTTGCCAGCACGCCATAGCCCAGCGCGCCAACTCCCAGGATGTCGCCCGCCACGATAGGCAGCATCGTGCGCGCCGAGGCGAACAAGGTGGCGAAGAAATCCAGCAGCATCGTGCCCATGATGATGCGCGTGCGGATGGTGAAGCGGATGCCATCCAAAAGCGCCCCCCAGCCGATATTCGCGCTCGTTTTCAGCTTGCCGCGATGCCGTATCAGTGCAATCGCCACGATAGCCACCAGGAATGTCGCCGTGTTGATGCCGTAGACGACGCCGATATTGACCTGCGCGACCAATAAGCCTGCCAGCGCCGGACCGCATATCGTGGCGATCTGAAAGATGAGCGTGTTCAGACTGATGGCATTCGCCAGATGCCGCGGCTTGACCAGGTTGGCCACGATGGATTGCCGCGCCGGGCTATCCAGCGCTGTAGCGGCCGCGCCCAATGCCGTCAGCAAGTAGATGCTGTTGACATCGATCTGCCCGCTGAGCGTGAGCGCCGTCAAAACGCCCGCCATCACTGCTGAAATCACCCGCGTCCACAGCATGACCTGCCGCCGGTCCAGCGCATCCGCCAGCACCCCGCCCAACAGCGCAAAAAGCACAATCGGCAGCACGCGCACCAAGCCCAGCATCCCTAAGCCAAATGCCTCCGCGCCCAGCTCAACCTGTCGCCCCAAGATGGCAACATGGAAGACCTGCCCGCGCAGCAACTCAAAAATATGCCAGTTGATGGCGAAGAGCTGCATCTGCGAGCCAGTGGTAGAGACCATCTCGCCCAGCCACAAATAGCGAAAATCACGGTAGCGCAGGGCGACCATTCGCGGTCGAGAACGGGGCATGGCATCGCGCTCGTGGCTGGCAGGACAAGCGGCTAGCCTAGCGCAGTCCCGCCCGTCTAGCTAGAAGCAATCGCGCTCACAGTCGCAATCGCCGCAAACGCAGCAGCTCCGGCGCTTCTTCATCCACAAAGCTGCCTGGGCGCATCAGCAGCTCCGCATAGCGCAGGCAGAGATCAACTACGGCTGGCGGTGGCGCATAGATGTCTATGCCCAGCCGGCTGGGATGCGCGCTGGCTGGCGCGCCATTGACTCCGCGCAACATTGTGAGCCGTCTGCCCGCGCTGTCGATGTCGATGATGCGCAGGTATTCGCTGCCGATGCGCAGCAATTGCCCGACCTGGAAACGCGGGCTTGCCCCACTCGCGTCTTTGCCGTCCGCGTCCGCAACAGTCAAAGTCGTATGTGTCGCCTGTAGCTGGAAAAAGAGCCTCTCGCCACTGTCGCGCCAGGAGTTTTTCCAGCGATCGTGCCAGCCCCAGATGCCGCGGATGGTTGCAGCGCCCTCAATACCGCCGTGAATCTGCAGGACGCTGGCGGGCTGGTCTGCCTCCTGCGGCAGCCGGCGGATGCGCCTGGCGTCGATCTCGCCGCTCTGGTCGAGGATTGCCTGCAATTCCAACAGGTCATCGGGCAGAACGATTTCGCCAGGCTCGACTGGATCATACTCGATTCGCACTGTGGCAAAGCGTGGGCAGAAACGGCGCTGGGTAGCAGATTCGAGGTAGTGGCTGGCTTCTTGCAGGCTGCGCAGCAAATCCTGGTCGGCGCTGTTGTCGTCTGGCGCAAGCTGCAAATGCCTGTGCATTTCGTGCAAAGTGGCGATGGTGTACATGGGTCTCCTTTCGGGTATGTGGGTAGTGGGGTGGAATCAAAAAACGCAGCCGGTGCTTGGCTGCGCTTTGGCGGGGCTTTATTTGATGCGATACGGGCGCTGGCGGATGAGGGGCTCGCTATGCGGTTTGCAATTCGACAATATGAGCAGATGGGAGCTGGGCAGGCTCACCTTCCTCTGCCGAAAAATCGCTCATATCCACACAAACATATGGATCCAGCCGACGTGGTTCTGGCACAGGCAGGCCATCTTCCAGCAAGAAATAGATAAAATCGACTTTCGCCGACTCCAAGTTTCGTTTCGCTTCTTCAACAGTGCTACCGTCAGACATGCAGATAGGCAACTCTGGCACGGAGGCGACATAGCCAGGATCACCGTCAGTAGATTCGTCGGAGAAGACATGCACCTGATAGGCTCGTTTTGCTAATTCTTTGGCTTGCTGCAATCGACGCTTGTCCATTTGCAACTCCTGTTCTCGGGCATGTGCCCGCTCAGTCATAGTGTCTGGCTATCCATCAAGTTTGTCAATAAATTTAATCGCTTTTGTGATATAGACCTTCATCACGGTTCTGTGACGCGGCAGGGCGAGTTGTTCGCCTGGCAGTTCTGGATGAGTGAATACATCATGGTTGCCCCCATGCCTAAGTTGGAAGCCATGGCCAAGTAACATATCACTCAAATCTCTACTCTTCCAGTTGGCTTTTGACCGCCGCATCCGTTGAAGGAGTTTTTCTGATTTGGCAGCCATTTATGTGCCGTGCCGATATACTTGCAAAATCGTAGACGCTTCGAGTTCGCCCTCGTTCACATCAATTGATATTAGATGATCCCCAGGCGAGCCAAAAACTAATCCATTGAATTCGCAAACCATACCTTTCAGTGGCGGGATACCGGGCGAGCCGGCAGGCATTACAAAGTTTCCCACAACCTCTGATATGATGCTGCCATCTTCGTCGGCCAACCTAATCTGCATTCTTTTTTCAACTGCGTAGTTCGTAATATTCCCTTCCAATATCATCGCCAAATAGAGCCTAGGATAGGTAATTGGAAAATGTGTCGCGGGAATGCGGAAGGCGATGCCCAAGATATTCATTCGTCCAGTGTCAGACATAACTTCCGCGTAATTCGCCGTAACCAGCATTTTGACATTCACGCTATGCCTCGCTTTCATCACGCCTTGCAACTTGGATCGTCATTCTAGCATACATAGCGAGGCGATGGTGTACATAGGTCTCCTTTCGGGTATGTGGGTAGCGGGGTGGAATCAAAAAACGCAGCCGGTGCTTGGCTGCGCTTTGGCGGACTAGAATGTGAGGCTGGCTGCAACTAGGAAGCGGTCCTTGCTTCAGTTGCCGGGTACATCTGTGGAAAGTGGTCACGCTCGCGCAAGTTCACAATAACGCGCTCACCCAATGGCTGTGGTTCGGGTACAGCCAGTTCGTCTTCGAGCAAAAAATAGATGAAGTCAACCAGCGCCGACTGCACGTTTTCGCGCGCTTCGTCGATGGTAGCGCCATCTGAATGGCAGCCGGGCATTTCTCGCACTTTGGCATAGCAGTAGTGTTTGCCGTCTTCATCCCGCTCGCCAAAGTAATCGATATGGTAAGGGCGCGCGGCTAGTTCTTCAGCCTTGCGCCAATTGTCGTTCATACAGATTACCTTTGATAAAGTCAATCTGGACTATCTTGCTAGCTTGCTGGGCAGCCTGATCAACAACATTTTCAATGTAGTCGCCAAGCTTGATGACTTGTGAATTCTGTAGCATCTGTGGTCCTGGCACTGGAAGTCCATCTTCCAGCAAGAAGTATATGAAGTCCACCTTGGCTGATTCAAGATTCTCCAATGCCTCTTGCACGGTATATCCAAATGAATTGCAGCCCGGAATATCCAATAGCACTGCAACATAGATGGCGTCCCCATCTGTTGTTTTATCTGGAAAGACAAGCGATCGGTAGTTTTGCCTAGCCAGGGTTTGCGCCTTCTCTAAGCGACGAGCATTCATGATGGACTCTTTCATATTCGCTTCAATTTTCATCTCCCGATGTCTCTGAATCCTGCAAGTTAATCAAGGAGTCAATATGCTTAATCGCTTTCTTTACATTGTATACAGGAACTTTTCTATGCCTCGGTAAGGTGTCGCTTAAGTGCGGATAATCAGGATGAGAAACGATATCATGATTTGACCCATTATCAGCGCCAAACACATTCTGGAATGCTTGCAGGGAAAGGACTGGGCGCTGATGCTTCGAAACACGCCAAGAATATGTAGCTTGCCCGTCACCGGATCAACTGTAGCGTAGTCTGCAGTAACCATCATCGGGATTTTCATTGCCACGCAACCCCTGTACACCTTGTTTGTAACGGCGATTATACCATGAAAACAGGGCGGAGGATTTCTGCCATCCCCCGCCCCCACGGGCTAGACCGTGATGTTGTACAGGCAACTGGCGACTTCGCTATCGAAGCGCGCGAATGCCAGCCGCACCGTCGCCGTCAGTTGGTAGCTGTCATAGTAGGGCAGGTAATCGACACCTACGGCGATCTTGCGCCGGTAGCCAACAAACCAGCCGGGGCGATACACACACAGCGCTTGCCCTTTGTTGTTCGTGCCGCTGCCCACCTTGCCTGACGCCTCGGTCAAGGGCATCTCCGCCGAGACAAAGACCGGGATGCCATCGATGAAGCCGATCTGCCCGGTTTGCGCCGTCGCCAGCGCGCCGGCTTTGTCCATGGTCAAAAACTCGCCCAGGCTCAGCAGCGCCGCGTAGGTACCACTGTCTACCAGCCAAGCCAGGTCAGTCGGACGGGCGGCATATTTGCTGGGCATCAAAAAGCGCGTCTGCCGCAGCTTCGCCAAGGTCGGCGCGCCAGCCATGGACTGAGCATTTGCGCTGTTGTCCACCAGCGGCAGATGTCGCAAGCCATCCAGCGCCAGGTACTTTGAGCGGCTGGCTGGCTTGGCTTTGTCGCTGTTGATGTTGCCGGTCGCCGCGCTGGTACTATCGCCATTCAGCAGCACATGGTCAATCGCATCGGCGATGGCGCGCGCCGCCTGCTGACGATAGATATTCAACACCGGCACAACCGCGTCTTCCACCAGCTCGCTGCTGAAGCCCACCCGCAACGCCAGCTTCTTGGCGCTCAGCGTGACCTTGCCGCTGCCGATTTTGCTGTCGGGGATGGGGTTGCCCGCCCCCAGGCTCAGCTGCGACTCGTCCTGCGTTTCAGGCACGAAGTAGACGGTCGGGTCGGTGCCTTCGATAGGCAGCTCGAATGGGTTGCTGGGCATCTCGATATTCTGGAAGAGCGGCAGGATGGTGTTGTCGCTGCGCGCCTTGTGCCAGATCTGCTGGCTCCACAGATCGGGCACCCAGTCATCCCCGAAGCCTGTCTGCGTGCTATAGGCGAGTTCATCGGCTTTGCTGGCTTTCAGCTGGGCGCGCGTGACCTTGTGCGCCAGCGCATTCGAAAATCGTTCGCTGACGCCATGGAAGTTGTTGGCGCTGCGCAAGAGCATATAGCCATGCAGCAGATCCACCGCCTCCAAGCCGTCAAATTGACTGCCGACCTCTATGCGCACGCTCTTTAGCGCTTCGCGTTCATCGGCGATTGGCAGGCGCTTGAGCGGAGCCTGCGTTTGTTGCGTCATGTCCTGTCCTTTCTCGTGTGATGCGTCGCTGGTGGCAGCCCCTGCCAAGCCCAGCCGCGACATATCCAGCCCCAGCGCTTTGTAGGCGCTCTGCAGGGTGCGCACATCGGTGTGGCGTGGCTCTGCGGGCGTGGGCGTCAGGCTGCCTTCTACGATGGGCCATCGTTTGATCTGACCCTCGGCGCTGACTTCGACCAGGTGCGGCAAACTGCCCGAAGACCAGTTGAGAACTCCGCGCTCCACCAGCCGCTGCACCGCTCTCACATAGCGTTTGTGCAGGTCCAGCTGCGCCTCTGCCCAGAGTCCCGTGTCGTCCGCTCGCAGTGTATCAATGACCCCGATGACCGCCGCCTTCAGCGAGCCATCCAAGCCATGCTGATACAAGACCGGACGCTGTTCATACCAATCCAAGCCGACATCCGTCTGCGGGGTGAAGTACTCGCCCTGCAAGTCGCGCTGTCGGCTCTCTCCCCATACGATCAAATAACCGCCGATACGCCCGGCTGGCGCATCAACCATCTTTACGACCTTGTCCTGCACGGTGCTGCCTTTCTCCTCGTGTTCTTAAGGATGTGCCGCTGCCTCGTCCTCCCCCACACGCGGCGACCGAGTGGTGCAGGGGCGGGCAGCCATGAAGCACGAGGCAAGGCGCATTTGCCCTGTCGTGCCGATGGTAAGCGCCGGGCGGCAAGCGCCATCCAGCCGACTTGATTGCAAGCTAGCACTTATGTTCTATTCGCGGGTGTTTATTCTGTCGCGGGTTGGGATTTTCTAACAAAAGAGATGGGGAAGTAGACAGGGCAATCGCATCAAAATGAAAGCTGCGCCAAAAAGCTTAACCACCGAGTAC
>VXNO01000120.1 GCA_009840575.1 Chloroflexota bacterium
CCCTTCTTTCATACTGACGGCAGCATCAATGTAGAAGCCACGGGCGGCTATACAGGTCCCTTCTTGCCGCAACGGCAGGCGCGCGAGGATGGCGCGGATTTTGTTACCATCGCTCTGGTGCTGCTGGCTTTCCTGGCGGTGGCTGGCTTGCTGCCGCTGTATATTTTGTGGGTGCTGCCGCTGCTTTAAGCGCGCTGGAACTCCGCCGAGAGCTGCTCGCTGGTGATATGCACAAAGGTCTTCTTGCCGCTGGGCGCGCTGTGTGGCTCCGGGCATCGTTCCAGTTCAGCAATCAAGGCGCGCATATCGTCAATTTGCAACATTTGTCCGCGTTTGGTGGCGGCTATTTCCGCCAGCGCCAGCGCCGCGCATTGCGCAGTTTTGCCCTTGTTGCGCAGCCTGCTCAAGATATGCGTGATGACATCGCCAGGCGCTTGACCGCAGAGCAGGTTTGGCAACGCGCGCGCCAAGAATGTATTGGGACCAAAGCCCTCCAGCTCGAAGCCCAACTGGGCGAATAAGCCCGCCGTTTCGTCTAGCAGCGCCGCGTCATCCGCCGCCAGCACAAAGCTTTGGCTCTCGGCAGTTGCCTGGCTGGGCGCGCCGCCATTTTCCAGGTCGCGCCGGAGTTGCTGATAGAGCAGCCGTTCATGCGCGGCATTTTGATCGACCAGGTACAAGCCGGCTGGTCCTTCGGCAATGATGTACGCAGCGCCAGCTTGCCCCAAAACGCGCAAGGGCGGCAAAGTGCGCGGACGCAAAGGCGCATCGGCTCGCTCGGGCATGTTATCCTGCGCATAGCTGTTGAATGGGTCTTCCACCGAGCTATGCCGCCAACTGGCTTCAAGAGGCGGACTCCCCCGCCCGCTGCGTCCGCCGGCAACAGCCCAGCTATCGACATCCGCGCCATGTTCCGCCGCCGCTTGCAAAGCCGCCCGCACAGCACTTTGCACAGCGCGAAAAACCAACTGCTGATCGCGGAAGCGCACCTCGGCTTTGGTCGGATGCACATTGACATCCACGAAGTCGGGCGGCATGGTCAGCATCAGCGCCGCCAGCGGATACGCGCCCGGGCTCAGCAAGCCGGCATAAGCCTGCGTTAGCGCATGCGTCAAGGCGCTGTCCTGCACGGCGCGCCCGTTGACAAAGAAGTTGATCCGGTCGCGGCTGGCGCGGTGGAGCTGAGGCAAAGACGCAAAGCCACTTATGCCGAGCGCCACGCGCCCCAGGCGGGGAGCCTCGTCCGACCACACCGGCAGCATGTGCTTGAACTCTCTTAAGCCAAAGACGCGCGCCACGACATCGGCAAGCTGTCCGCTCCCCGATGAGCGAAATCGTTCGCGCCCGTCGTTCAGCAGCGCAAAGGCAATCTGCGGGTAAGCCAGGGCATAGCGTGCGACCACCCAGTAGATTTGGCGTTTCTCAGTATGGTCGGTTTTCAAAAATTTCAAACGCGCCGGCGTATTAAAAAACAGGTTCTCAATCGTGATGACGCTGCCGGCTGGTGCCCCCACCGGTTGCTGCCGACCCAAGACGCCCGCCTGTAACTGCAATCGCAAACCCATTTTCTCATCGCGGTGGCGGGTGATGATGGTAGTTTGGCTGACCGCGGCGATGCTGGCCAAGGCCTCGCCACGAAAGCCCAAGCTGCGGATGGCGGTCAACTCCTCAGCATGGCGCAGCTTGCTGGTGGCGTGTCGCTTGAAAGCCAGCTCAATTTCGCCGCGACGGATGCCGCTGCCATTATCGCTGACCCGCAGCAGCTTGCGCCCGCCGGCTTCGGTTTCGATGTGGATAGCAGTAGCCGCGGCGTCAATGGCGTTTTCGATCAACTCCTTGACCACCGAAGCCGGTCTTTCGATGGCTTCGCCCGCAGCGATGCGATCGACGACTTCCTCAGCGAGCATGGCGATAGGCATAAACAAAGTTTTTCTCAACCGCTGGCAATATGCGGTCTAGTATAACGTAATGCTTGATTGATGCCCCCGCCTATTGACAGCCCAGCCGCGTTCCCCTAGACTGCCGTAAGCGCACCCCAAGCGGGAGAGGCAAATTATGGCAAGCGCCTGCCACCGCCATCATCTATGTCAACTTGTCAGAGCGAAGCCTGGCGCGTAATTGTTTGCGTCGCCCCAGCGCCAGATGCCTCGCTCAATGCGGGGTTTTTTGTTTGTGAAAGGGACGAAATATGCTAGCTGTCATTGATTATGGAGCGGGCAATTTACGCAGCGTCCTGCATGCCTTGACGCACCTTGGCGCAAACGACCTGCAGCTGGCGCGCAAACCAGGCGAATTGCAAGGCGCGCGCAAGATCATCTTGCCCGGCGTGGGCGCTTTTGGCGCGAGCATGGCGCAACTGCGGCAGCAAGGGCTGGTTGCCCCCCTGAAGCAGGCGCTAGCGGCGGGAATCCCCTACCTGGGCATCTGCATCGGCATGCAAATCCTCTACGAAGTCGGTGAAGAGATGGGCGAACACGAAGGCTTGGGCTTGCTGAGCGGGCGGGTGATTCGCTTCCCGCGCTTTGAGACGCGCAAAGTCCCGCACATGGGCTGGAATCAGCTGAAAATCCGCCAGGAATGCGCGCTGCTGGAGGGGCTGGACGCGGCGAGCTATACCTATTTTGTGCATAGCTATTACTGCGCGCCGACCGATGTTAAGACGATTGCCGCCTCGGTCGATTATGGCGTGGAATTCGCGGCGGTCATCCAAAGCGGCACTATCTACGGCGTGCAATTCCACCCTGAGAAATCCCAGCTAACGGGACTGCGCATATTGAAGAATTTTTTGCGCTTGTAGGCAAGGGCAATCAAATCCAGTCAAAGAGTAGACGACAGAGGGCGGCGGATGATCATTTACCCAGCCATTGACTTGCGCGGCGGCAAAGTTGTGCGGCTGCGCGAAGGCGACCCGGCGCGCCAGCAGACCTTCAGCGATGACCCGCTGGCGACAGCGCAAGGCTGGCTCGATCAAGGCGCGAGCTGGCTGCACCTGGTCAACCTGGATGGCGCATTCGACCAAGCCAATGAGAATCTGCGCATCCTGGAAAAAATCGCCCGCCTGGGTATCCGCGTGCAATTTGGCGGCGGCTTGCGGGATGTGGCGGCGCTGCGGCAAGCGCGTGATGCCGGCGCGCATCGGCTGGTTATCGGCACAATGACCGTGCGCGACCCACATGCGGCGCTGGCGGCTGTGCGAGAGTTTGGCGCGGAAGCCGTCTGCATGGCGCTGGATGCCCGCGATGGCAAGGTCGCCACGCACGGCTGGCAGCAAGTCTCGCAGCACAGCCCGATTTCGCTGGGCAAATGGCTGCGGGAAGGCGGCGCGCGCCATGCGCTGTATACCGATGTGACGCGGGATGGCGGCTTGCGCGGCGTCAATAGCGCCGATACCATCGCCCTCGCCCAGGCGACCGGCTTGCAAGTCATCGCTTCGGGCGGTGTGAGCCGGCTGGATGACATCCGCGAACTGGCGGACAGCGGCTGCGTGGCGGGCGCGGTTATTGGCATGGCGCTGTATCAAGGTAAAATCGCGCTGGCGGATGCGCTGGTGGCGGCGAAAGGCGGCGAACTATGTTAGCCAAACGGATCATCCCCTGCCTGGATGTCAAGGATGGACGCGTCGTCAAAGGCGTGAATTTCATCGACCTGCGCGATGCCGGCGACCCGGTCGAGCAAGCCATCATCTATGACCGCGAAGGCGCGGATGAGTTGGTCTTCCTGGATATCACCGCATCGCATGAAGCGCGCGCCACCCGCCTGGAAATGGCGCGCCAGGTGGCGGACAGCCTGTTCATCCCCTTTTGCGTTGGCGGCGGCATCCGTACCATCGATGATATCCGCGAAACGCTCTTGGCGGGCGCGGACAAGGTGTCGATCAACAGCGCGGCTGTGCGTGACCCGGAGTTGATTTCAGCCGGTGCCTGGGGCTTTGGCAGCCAGTGCATCGTCGTCGCCATCGACCCGCGGCGCATAGACGGGCGCTGGGTGGTGCATATCAACGGCGGGCGCATCCCCACCGATAAAGAAGCCGTCGAATGGGCGCGGGAAGTCGAGGCGCGCGGCGCTGGCGAGATCCTGCTGACGAGCATGGACAAAGACGGCACAAAGTCCGGCTACGATATCGAAATGACACAGGCGGTGGCAGCGGCGGTTTCCATCCCCGTTATCGCCTCTGGCGGCGCGGGCTGCGAAGAGCACTTCCGCGAGGCGCTGCAAGAGGGCGGGGCGGACGCGACGCTGGCTGCCAGTTTATTTCACTTCAATGAATTGCGGCTGGGCGCGCTGAAAAACTACTTAAATGAACGGGGCCTTCCTGTACGGCTGACAGGTTGGGAGGCGCTGGGCGATGCTGAATGAAAAGGCGCTGGCGGCCATGCGCTGGGACAAAGACGGGCTGATGCCAGCCATCGTGCAAGACGTTGGCACTGACAAAGTGCTGATGATGGCCTACATGAATGCGCAGTCCTTGCAGCGCACACTGGAGATGGGCGAGGCGGTATTTTGGAGCCGCAGCCGGGGCGAGTTGTGGCATAAAGGCGCGACTTCCGGCAATACCCAGCTTGTATTGGACATTCGCATTGATTGCGATGCCGATACCCTGCTGCTGATTGTGGAGCCAGCCGGCCCCGCCTGTCACACTAACGAAGAAACCTGCTTCTTCCGCAGCCTGGACGACTTTGCCGCCGCGCCAGAGCGGCTGTGAGGAGGCTGCCCTATGGATATGCTCGACCAATTGGAAGCCATCATCCACGACCGGCAGCGCAATCCCCAGGCGGGCAGCTACACCAACCGCCTGCTGGAGAGCGGGCTGCCGGCTATCGCGCAGAA
This sequence comes from Chloroflexota bacterium, assembly GCA_009840575.1. Classification (GTDB taxonomy): domain Bacteria; phylum Chloroflexota; class Anaerolineae; order Aggregatilineales; family Phototrophicaceae; genus UBA6055. The sequence continues at coordinate 4,828 of VXNO01000120.1, forward strand.
GGTGGGCGAAGAAGCTGTCGAAGTGGCCATCGCCGCGCTGGCGCAAGACAAAAACGCGCAGGTCGACGAGTTTGCCGACCTGCTGTATCACAGTTTGGTTTTGATGCGCGCGCTGGATATCAACCTGCACGAGGTGCGCGCCCGCTTGCAGCAGCGTCATCAGCCGCCTGGTTGAGCTAGGGACTGTAGTCGAATTGTCCGTCCATATACTCGCTGTAGCGCAGGTAGCCTTTCCAGTTGTCGAAGGGTCTGGCCGCGAAGGCGTTTTGGAAGGCTTCTGGCGTAGCATAGATCGCTGAAACGATGGGCGATGCCTCGCTCAATCGCCCATCTTCGCCCGCGACATGAGCATAAAGCAGCATAGGCGTCTCTGGATAGTAGAGCATCAACATGTATTCGCTGGCGCTGAAAGGCTGCCCGGTGACGAAGCGCGGCTCGCCATGCGCGGCGATTAAATCGCCAACGCTGATCTTCGGCGCAAATTGAAAGAGCATGGTGGCGACATATTCGCTGCCTTGACTGGCGATCTGGCAGCAGGGCGTTCCACTCGCGCTGGCAAACACGGCGGTATCTTCGCTGCGGTTGACCACCGTCATGCCGTCTAGCTGCTCTACGATTTCCAGCGCCTCCGCCAGTGAAGTTTCGCCGGGCTTGATGCCTTGCCAGCAGGGCGCAGCGCAAGGCTCGCCAGTGAGCAGGCTGTTGTCATTAAGAAAGCCGTCGTTGAGCAGGCTTCGCTCGGGCGCGCCGATCGATAGCCCATCCGCGCCTTCCGCAAGCGCGCTGAGCATCTCGTAGGGCAGTCCGCCGCGGTCGATTGGCTGTTCGCCAGCGTAGACGACCTCCAGCCTGCCGCCATTCATGCGGGCGCGGGTGGCTGGCGTGCCGGTGACGCCAGCGGATTGCCCGAGTTGACTGTCGATTAAATGCTGGACAGCGCGTGCCGAACAAGCCTCCAGCGCAGCCGCGTCCAGTTGTAGCAAGTTGGCAAGGGATTCGCTCATGTTGCCAAGCTCGCCGGCGCTAGCGAATTCAAAGAGCAGGTCGTGCGCGTCCCAGAACTTGCCCAGGTCTTGCACCGCCACGCATTCAGCCAGCGTCGCGCTAGCCACCGACAACTCGGGATGCACGACCGGGAAGAAACGATATTCAAATTGCGCAAGCCCCTTGGCGATATGCGTTTCGGCGAAGCGATGCAAGGTGTCTTGGTAGGCTTGACAATGCGGGCAGAGGAAATCTTCAAAAGCCACGATGGTCAGCGGCGCAGCGGGATCACCTAGAACAAAGCCGCCATCGGCGCGGCGGAAAGCGAGAATGCCGGCGTAGCGTCCATGCTCAATGCTCACGGGTTCTGCGGACTGCGGGCGGATGGCTTTCGCCAGGGAATCCAGTTGTTCGGGCAGCGCCAGGGGGATAGGCAGCGGCTCGTCATCGCCATATTGCACGAAGAGCGACGGCGTGCCCGCGACGCCCAGCGCGAAGCCATAGCGCGCGTCGACCGCGTGCTGGCCGGCAGTCGCGGCGCAATCTGCCAGCGCCTCGGCATCCATATCCAGCGATTCGGCGAAGACTGCCGGCGATTCAGCGGTGAAACCATGCTCGGTCGTCAGTTGGAACATCGCGTCATGCGCGCGCCAGAAACTGCCCGGCTGCAAATTATCCGCGCATTCCACCAGGCTGGCGCTCTGCACGGACAACTGTGGATCAATGACCGGGAAGATGCGGTATTCAAATTGCGCCTGTCCGGTCAAAACATAGTCGCGGATGAAGTCGGCGATGATCGGCTCGTAGCGCTGGCAGCTGCCACACAAAAAGTCGGAAAACTCGATCAATTTGACAGCCGCGTCAGCCTCACCCAGCACAAATGCGCCATCAGGAGCGCGGGTTTTAGCGATGTCGGCGTAGGGGTCGTCACTCTGCGCCAGTGGAGATACAACGACGAGGCACAGCAGCATCAGCACAAGCGCGGCTCGGAACTTGGTAAACATAAGGAAACCTCTTTCCAGTTGGCTTGGCGCAAGTGTCGCACAGATGCCCGCGATTTCAATGCTTGCATGCCCTGCGCGACTCCCAGTAGACTAGCTGAAACCTGCCCAGCGCGAGAACCCTATGCTCCAAGCCGATCCGCATATATGTGAGACCAGTTTTCATGTGCGCTATGCTGAAACCGACGCCATGGGCTTCGTGCATCACGCCGTCTACCTGGTCTGGTTTGAAGAAGGCCGCAGCGCCTTCATCCGCGAGCAGGGCTGGAGCTACGCGGAGATCGAGCGCTCGGGCTACTTCCTGGTCGCCAGTGATCTGCGCGCGCGCTATCTGCGTGCCGCTCGTTACGACCAGCGCGTGACGGTGCGCGTCTGGCTCGCCCAGGTCAAGTCGCGCCAGATGACATTTCAATGTGAAGTTGTCGATAGCGCCTCGGGCGAATGTTTTTTCAGCGCCAGCTTGAAGCTGCTCTGCTTGAATCGAGCGGGGGAAATCACGCGCATCCCGCCAGCATGGGGGGCTTGGCTGCGCGAATAGGTCTACCCCTCCCCCTCAGCCCCCGTATCAACAGAGGGAAGCTAGACCACGTTCACCAAGCCACATTTCTTAATGAAAACACTTCGCCCCGGCTTGTTGCGAGGATTGCCGGGAGTTGAAACAGGCGCGGATTCGCATGACGAACTTAGTTCACCTATGCTATGCTGGTGAAAAGAAATTGTAACTGCGGGAGCGTCGAAAAATGGTTACTTATGCCGAAAGACCCTGGCTACAAAGTTACGATATTGGCATGCCGACTGCTTTGGATGTGCCGGATATCCCGCTACACCAATTGCTAAAAAATACGCGAGCGCGCAGCCCGCATCAACCCGCGTTGATAACCCCAGCCAACCTGCCCATCTTGGGGCGCATCAGCAAGTCGGTTACTTATGAAGAGCTGGACCGCGCCTCGGATGCGCTGGCGGCGGCGCTGCTGGAACTGGGGCTGAAGAAGAGCGATCGCGTCGCCATCGTGATGCCCAATTCGGTTGCCTTTGTCATCAGCTTCTACGCGATTTTGAAAGCCGGTGGCGTCGTGGCAGCCACTAACCCGACTTATCCCGCCGAGAAGATGGCGCACCAGATTAACGATTGCGATGCCGAAATTGTGCTGTGCATGACCCTGTTTTATGGCCTCGTCAAAGAAATCCAACCGCGCACCAAAGTCAACACAGTCATCGCCGCCAACATCAAGGAATACTTGCCGCCGCTCGCTAAATTGCTTTTCACTATCGCCCGCGAAAAGAAAGACGGGCACTTCGTGGAGCAGCTCGCGGAAGACGATCACTGGTTCCAGGACTTGCTGGCGAAATACGATGGCAAGCAGCCGGCTGTGACTGTCAGCGCGGACGACCTGGCGATCTTCCAATATACGGGCGGGACGACGGGCTTGGCAAAAGCCGCCATGTCGCGGCATCGCGCTTTGGTGGCCAATATGCTGATGACCGAAGGCATCCTCGACCTGCTCGACCTGCCCCCCGAAGACGAAATCTCTTTGGGCGCGATTCCGTTTTTCCATGTTTATGGCTTGGTCATCGTGGTTAGCACCAGCGTCTACCGCGGCAGCAAGATCGTGCTTGTGCCCAACCCCCGCGATATTGATGATGTGCTGGGCAATATCGAGACCTTCCGCACCACGCTCTTCCCCGGCGTGCCCGCGCTCTATAATGCAATCAACAACCACCCGCGCGTGCAAAGCGGCGATGTTGACCTCAGCTCGCTCAGCTTGTGCATTAGTGGTTCAGCGCCCTTGCCGGAATCGACCAAAGCCGAGTTTGAGCGGCTCTCCGGCGCGACTTTGCGTGAGGGCTTCGGCATGAGCGAAGCGCCGACCGCCACCCATGTGAACCCCATCTTTCGGGAGAATCGTCCGGCGTCGATTGGCTTGCCCCTGCCCGAGATGGACATGCGCATCGTCAGCCTGGATGATGATGAAGCAGATGTGCCCGTTGGCGAAATCGGCGAGCTGCTGATGGCGGGGCCGAATGTCATGGTCGGCTATCACGGCATGTTGGAAGAGACGCAAAAGGCGCTGCGTGAGCGCGATGGCAAGCGCTGGCTGTATACTGGCGATATCGCGCGCATGGACGAAGACGGCTACTTCTATATTGTCGATCGCAAAAAAGACATGGCCTTGATCGGCGGCTTCAATGTGTACCCGACCAATGTCGAAAACGCCATTGCGGCGCATGAATCTGTGCTGGAGGTTGGCGTGGCGGCTATCCCACACCCAGAGCGAGCCGGGCAAGAAGCGCTGAAAGCCTGGATCGTGCGCAAACCGGGCGCGCAGCTCACAGCCGAGCAGGTCATCGAATTTCTGGGGGACAAACTTGCGCCCTACGAAATCCCGCGCCGCATCGCCTTCATAGACGAGTTGCCCAAGACGGCAGTCGGCAAGACCCTGCGGCGCGAGCTGACGCAGTTGGAAGCGGAAGCGGACTAAGACGCCCCTGGCAGGACTCGAACCTGCGACCATCGGTTTAGAAGACCGGTGCTCTGTCCGCTGAGCTACAGAGGCAGCCGCTCGATTCTAGGTTTGCGCGCCGCGGCTGTCAATAGCCTGCGCGCCACCGATTGCAGCCTGTGACGATTGCCTGAATCCCGCTTCTGTGCTACAATCTGGACAACGTTTCGTAGCAATAGATAGCGCTTGCCGCGCCGCTATTTTCGCGTGAATCCACCGACGAGAGTGCCGTATATGAATCTGGATTTGGCAGCACAGCAGGAGCAGGATTACAACGCCAGCCATATCGTCAAGCTGCCCCCGCGCGAGCATATTCGCTTGCGGCCCGGCATGTATGTCGGCGGCACCGATGCCCGCGCCTTGCATCACCTCATCTACGAAGTGGTCGACAACTCCATCGACGAGGCGCTGGCTGGGCGCTGCGACCGCGTTGAAGTCTGCTTGCATGAAGATGGCACAGCATCCATCCGCGATAATGGCGTCGGCATCCCGGTCGACCGGCACGAGAGCGGCGTCTCGGCGCTGGAAGTCGTCATGACCGAGGTTGGTTCGGGCGGCAAGTTTGATAACAATGTCTATAAAGTCAGCGGCGGCTTGCATGGCGTGGGCGTCTCGGCGGTGAACGCGCTTTCGGCGCAGCTGACTGCAACTATTTTCCGCGATGGCAATGTCTGGCAGCAGTCTTATGAAGCTGGCTTGCGGACGGGCCCTGTCGAAAAACTGCGCGCCCTGCAGCCGGGGGAAGAAACGGGCACATTGATCCGCTTCCAGCCGGATTTCACCGTCATGGACGAGAACGAATTCAGCTTTAGCGCGCTTGTTACGCGCTTTCGTGAGATGGCATTTGTTACTCGCAGCGTTACCATCAAGCTGCGCGACGAACGGTCCTTGCCTATCCCGCGGGAGATGACCTTTTATTTTGATGGCGGGCTGCGCTCCTTTGTGCGCTATCTCAACCGCAGCCGCAAGTCCATCCACAGCATCATCCACACCGACCGCGATGTCCCCCACACTGACCGCCAAGGCGAGACGTTCAACATCGGCGTGGAAGTCGCGCTGCAATACGCCGATGTCGCTACGACCACCGAGCTGGCCTTCACCAACACCATCAATACGCCCGATGGCGGCACGCATATCACGGGCATGCGCTCGGCGATCACCGGCGTCATCAACCGCTACGCCAAGAAAAACGGCTTGCTGAAAGAACGGGAAAGCAACTTCTCGGGCACAGATACGTTGGAGGGCTTGACGGCTGTGGTCAGCGTCAAGCACCCCGACCCACAATTTGAAAGCCAGACCAAGGTCAAGCAGCTCAACCCGGAGGTGATGGGCGCGGTCTCGCAGGTGGTAACGGAGGCTTTTAACGAATTCCTGGAATTGAACCAGCGGGAAGCGCGGCGCATCATCGACAAGTGCATGACCAGCAAACGCGCCCGCGAAGCCGCCCGCAAAGCCCGCGACCTGGTACGCAGTGGTCCCAGCCTGTTGGAAAGCAGCACCTTGCCGGGCAAATTAGCCGATTGCTCGCAACGCGGCGAACATGCCGAAATCTATATCGTCGAGGGCGATTCAGCTGGCGGCAGCGCCAAACAAGGGCGCGACCGACACTTCCAGGCTATCTTGCCCCTGCGCGGCAAGATCCTCAATACCGAGCGCGCGCGCATCGACAAAATCCTGGACAACAACGAAATCAAAGCGCTAATCTCGGCATTGGGCGTGGGCTTCCACGACGAGCTGAGTATGGAAAGCCTGCGCTATGGGCGTGTCATCATCATGACCGACGCCGACGTCGATGGCAGCCATATCCGCACGTTGTTGCTGACTTTCTTCTTCCGCCACATGCCGGAGATCGTCGAGCAGGGGCATCTGTATATCGCGCAGCCGCCCATCTTCCAGCTGAAAAATGGCAAGAAGCGCGAATACATCTACCCCAGAGCGGGCATCGCCGATGATGAATTGCTGCGCCAGTCGCTGACGAGCCACAAGAATCCCGACAAAGTCACTGTGCAGCGCTACAAGGGCTTGGGCGAGATGAACCCCGACCAATTGTGGGAGACGACGATGGATCCTGAAAAGCGCACCTTGCTGCAAGTGCGCATCGAAGACGCCTCCGAAGCGGACAAGACCTTCGCCCAACTGATGGGGAAGGATGTAGGTCCGCGCCGCAAGTTTATCCAGACACGCGCCCGGCAAGTGCGCAACCTGGATATCTAAGTTTCTACCCCAACCCCCAGCCCCGGTCTCGAATAACCAACACAACGCCCACGAGAGGTAGAGGACTGGGGGGTG
>VXNO01000157.1 GCA_009840575.1 Chloroflexota bacterium
GAGTTTATCCAGCGGATCCGTGGCATGTAAGCCCCTCTCTCAATTTGCGCCGCGTGGACACTGGCGGTCGGAGAGGGGTTTGGGGTGGGGGCTATTCGCGCCAAAGGACATGCCCCCGATTTTGCTAGCGGTAATCAGCCAGGATGCCATCGATTTGCGCTTGCGCGGCATCCATGGCGGCTTGCGCATCTTCCGATTCGCCGGTCAAGATGCTTTCCAACGTGCCGTTGATGATGCCTTGGATGGTGATGGTCGCATAACTGGAGAATTCCTTGTCGACATGCTGCAGCTGATCGCGCGCGATTAGATACTGCGGGTGTTCCATCGACAGCGAAGCCAGAGGTTCTGTCTCCCAGGCGCTGGCATTAGCGGCGATGTAGCCGGTCGTCGCGCCCCAGTCGGCTTGGATAGCTGGCGATGACAAGAAAGTTACCCACTTCCAGATCGCGTCCAGCTCGGCTTGCGACTTGTTGCCATCGTCGAAGATGTACAGGTTGCCGCCGCCGGTGGGCGCGCCATAGCCCGTGCCATCGTCGCCAGCGGGACCACTGGGCAGATACCACACGCCGACTTCGAAGTCAGCGCCGTTCAGGATGCGCGTCAGGTTGCCGGTGGTGTGATAAATCATGGCTGCTTGGCCCGCCAGGAAGGCCACGGGCGTATCCCCCCAAGCCGCGCCGCCAGCCGGTCCCACGCCGAGATCCGTGCCTAGCGAGCGCACAAATTCCACCGCAGCCACGGCTTCTGGTGTGTTGAAGTAGACGGCGGTCGGGTCATCATCGACGATATTGCGGCCAAAGGCGATGGCAAAGCTCTGATACATCCAGATGGGGAAGCCGCCGGCAACCGGCACCAGCAAGCCATGCCTGTCCGATGTGGTCAATGCCTGCGCGATCTCCACCAATTCCGCATTGTTGGTGGGGGGACCGTCATAGCCGGCTTCTGCCAGGAGGTCGGCGTTGTAATAGAGGATGGGCGTGCTGCGCTGGAAAGGAATCGCCCAAACATTGCCGTCTTCGTCCATTCCATTGCGCATCAACGCCGGGAAGAAGTCGCTGGCATAAGCCTCGCCGTCCGCCATGCTGTCAATGAAAGATTGCGCTGGCACGATGTAACCTTCTTCGGCGAAGCTGTAGAGGTCGATAGACAGCATCACGGCGACATCGGGTCCCGCGCCGCCGCCTTGCAACTCAGTCAATATCGTGTTGCGCGTATCGGTGTAGCTGCCGGTGAAAACAGGATTGATGCTGATGCCGGGGTTGTCTTCCGCGAACATGTCGGCATAGCGCTGGAAGATGCCTTCGGCGTCATTGGCGGTGGCTGAAGGGAAATAGAAATCGATGACGATATCATCCTGAGCCTGGGCTGCGCCGATGAAGAGTGACAAAAGCAGACAGAGAATCAGCGTACGTTTACAAATAGCGATCATCTTGTGTCTCCTGACTGAATTACCTGGTGAGTTATGCTGCCAGCGCAGTATACCACAAGCAGTCGGCAATGCGCCGAACTCGCATTAAACATTCGCCACAGAGGACACAGAGACACAAAGGACACAGAGGTTTGGTGTAGGGGCGAGGCGGTGACTCGCCCGGTCGCCCCGTGCAGAGCCAGCGCTATACGCCTATAATTAACGATGTTCGCTCAACAAGTGGATGTGCAGATGCCTCCGATATTGGCACATGGTGCATTGGGACCCTACGATGAGATTATTTTCTTCGGCATTGCCCTTGCCTTCTTGGGCATGATGGGCTTGAGTTGGCTGCGCAGCCAGCAAATCGACGCCGACGCCCAGGATGAGCCACTTAATTTTGATGGCGAGCATATTGAATTGGAATAATGCGACCAGCCGACAGAAAGCGAGACAACTATGCGAATGGAACACATAGCCTTTAATGTCCCCGATGTGCGGGCGCTTGCCAAGTGGTATGTCGCCAACCTTGATATGCGCATCATGCGCGCTATTGACGAGCCGCCTTACATTCACTTCCTGGCGGATAGCGCCGGCAAGAGCCTGATCGAAGTCTACAGCGATGCGGATGGCAGCGTGATTGACTACGGTCAGCACCACCCTGTTACCTTCCACCTGGCTTTTGCCGCCGATGATATCGAGGCGAAGCGCGCAGAATTGGTAGCGGCTGGCGCGAGGCTGGATGGCGATATCAACAGCCGCGCCAATGGCGACCGCCTGGCTTTCCTGCGTGACCCCTGGGGGCTTCAGCATTCAACTGGTGCAGCGCCGCCAGAAGATGATTGACTGACATGCTGCAAATTGAATTCGAGCTGCGCGCGGAAGGCGACGAGCTGCCTGATGCCTTTCTGGATGCGAGCGAGCTGGAGATGATGTTTGCGGGCACGCGGACTTCGCTGGGTGATTCGCTGCGGCGCAAGTTTGCGGCTGTCAAATGTGGAGAACACGGCAGCCCGCCCAAGTTCACCATCAGCGGCGCCTATGACCGCGCAACCGAGCAGATGGATCTGCAGTACCATGTCGATACCTGCTGCCAAGCCTTTCTGCTGCGCGTCATGCAAATCCTCAACCAGCGCGTATAGAGGAGGAGTGGACGATGCGAGTCCTTTTGCAGCGCGTCAGCAGCGCGTTTGTGCGCGTCGATGAGCGTGTGACCGGCGCGATTGGGCTTGGGCTGGTAGCCTTGGTCGGCGTGACAAAAGATGACAGCGAAGCGATTGCCCAGCGACTGGCGCAGAAGACAGCCAACCTGCGCATCTTCAGCGACGCGGCTGGCAAGATGAACTTGTCACTGCTGGATGTGGCTGGCGGGGCGCTGGTCGTATCGCAATTTACGCTCTATGCCGATGCGCGTAAAGGACGCCGTCCCAGCTATATCGCTGCCGCGCAACCCGAACTGGCGGAGCCGCTGGTGCGCCACTTTGCGGATTGCCTGGCGCGGGCGGGCGTAAAATCTGTCCAGCACGGACAATTTGGCGCGCACATGCAGGTGGAGATTCACAACGATGGCCCCGTGACCATCTGGCTGGATAGCGAAGAATTGTAGGCAAACCCCCCGAAGAATCGGGGGAGGCAATGCGCGCGCCAATTCGTAGGGGGGATAGACCCGCGCTAGTCTTCGCTCACTTCACGCAGGGGCAAGACATTGGGCCACACCGATGCGTGATGTTCGTAGGCGTCAATGCCGATGCGGTCCGCTTCGGCCGCGACATGCAGGACATCCAGGCGGTTCAACACGGTGAACATGATGAAGCTGGTCGCGCCAGCCCAAAGCGCCACCACAAGCACGCCGATGAGCTGAGCGCCGAATAGATCGAGGCTGCCGCCATCAAGCAGGCTAGGCGCGCCGAGCGCCTCTGAGCCAACGAGTCCGACCATCAAGGTGCCAAATGCGCCGCAAGCGCCATGCACGGAAAAAGCCCCGACCGCATCGTCTATTTTCATATTTTCGACGATGCGAATGGATGCCACGAGCACAGCGCCTGACAGCGCGCCGATAACGATAGAAGCTACTGGCGTTACCCAAGCGCAGCCGGCTGTGATGCCCACCAAGCCCGCCAGCGAGCCATTCAAGATGAAGCTGACATTCCAACTGCCGGTAAGGAAATGTTTGAGGAACATCGCCCCCAGCGCGCCAGCCGCCGCTGCCAGCGTCGTATTGACTGCGACCAAGCCCATCTGGTTGGGGTCGCTAGCCGCAAGAGTCGAGCCGACATTGAAACCATACCAACCCACCCATAGGATAAAGGTGCCTAGGGAAGCAATCGCCAGGTTGGATGCCTCTGGCGGCCGCCCAAAGACACGCCCGGCGCGCGGACCCAAGACATAAGCGCCAACAAGCGCCACGACGCCGCCCGTCATGTGCACGATTGTCGAGCCCGCGAAGTCCTTAAAGCCTTGCGCGGCAATCCAGCCGCTGCCCCAGGTCCAAAATACCACCATCGGGTAAATGACCGCGCCCAGTATCGCGCTATAGATCAGCTTGCCAACGAAGTTTGTCCGCTCCGCCATAGCGCCGGTCGCGATTGTGGCGGCTGCGCCAGCGAAGGCGAATTGGAAGAAGAAACCCGCCAGCAACGCGCCATCGCCGGGGTTGCTGCCATCCGCGCCGCTCAGCAGCAGCGGGACCGCGCTCGGCGTCAAAGCGCCGCCCGCCAGCCCGGCATCATAAGTGCCATAGGCGATGCCATAGCCAACGATGAAAAACACGATGCCGGTAACACAGGCATCCATGAAGTTTTCCGCCAGCGAATTGACCACGCCGGTCTCGCGGATCATACCGCCTTCCAGCATGGCAAAGCCGGCTTGCATGAAAAAGACCAGGAAGCCCGCCAACAAAATCCAGACAATATCGAGGTTACCCTGGACTTCTTCCGCCTTTGCGTAGGCGTCGGCAGCGCTTATTTCAACTGTCTCGGCTGCCGTGGCGTCTTCGGCAGGCGGGTCCTCTTGTGCGATTGTGCCAAAGCCAAAGCTGTAAAGAATGCCCAGCCCGATGAATATGGAAATGAGTCGGTAGATGAACTTGCGTTTATTCACGATTTGCCCCCCATGCAGCCCCAACCGCTGCGTAACGCACTGTATTTTTAGTTTACGATAGTTGCTTAGAACCGTATAAGAACAATTATATCCCAAATTGCAGGACTTGTTTTGGTTAATTCTTACAAAGCGTTGAGGTTCTCTCGCGCTTTCGTCAAGCGCGCGGCGAATGGCGGGTATGCAGGCAGACGTACTTGGCGGGATTTCAGCAGCGATTTTGTGCAATTGTACTAGGGTTTTGCCTGGTTCAATGCCGCATGTTTGATGGCTTTCAGGCGCTTCATCACATCGTTTGCGCCGCGCCCAAAATAGTCGTATAGCGTCTTGTATTCCGCAAAGAGCTGGTCGTATTGGCGCTGGTTTGCGGCGATAGGCGTGATGACCTGGTCTTTGAGCTTGCCCATTTTCTCGGCGGCGGCATGAATATCGGGGTAAATGCCAGCGGCGACAGCGGCGTGCATGGCTGCGCCCAATGCCGGTGCCTGCGCGGAGCCAGACAGCTTCAGTGGGCGGCCCGTCACATCGGCGAATATCTGGCAGAGCAGGGCATTCTTTTCGGGCAAGCCGCCCGCCGCAACCAACTCGTTCACCGCGATGCCTTGCGAATCAAAAGCTTCGATGATCTCGCGCGTGCCATAGGCGGTGGCTTCGATCAAGGCGCGGTAGATATCGGGAGCGCGCGTCGCCAGGTTCATGCCTAGCATCAGCCCCGTCAGATCGACATCGACCAAGGTGCTGCGGTTGCCATTCCACCAGTCCAGCGCGACCAAGCCATGTTGCCCGACAGCTTGCTGCGCCGCTTCACGTTCCAGGTAGCTGTGTAAATCGAGATTGGCAGCGGCAGCCGCGTGGTGATAAGCCGGCGGCACAGCATGATCCACATACCAGGCGAAGATATCGCCCACAGCGCTTTGTCCGGCTTCGTAGCCATACAAGCCGGGGATGATGCCGCCTTGGACCACGCCGCACATGCCATCCACAACTTGCAACTGCGCGCCAGAGAGGATGTGGCAGCAGGAGGTGCCCATGACCATGACCATGATGCCCGGCTCGGTCGCTTTGACAGCCGGCGCGGTCACATGGGCGTCTACATTGGCAACCGCCACGGCAATGCCGGCGCGCAAGCCCGTCATATCCGCCATCGGCACGGTCAATTCGCCAGCCTTGTCGCCCAACTCGGCGAATTCGCGGCCGACTTTTTCATCAACGACATGTTCAAAAGCTGGATCCAGCGCTTTGAAGTAGGCGCGGCTGGGGAAGTCGCCATCTTGCACCATCGCTTTGTAGCCGGCCGTGCAGGTGTTGCGCGTTTCTGTGCCGGTCATCTGCCAGATGACCCAATCGGCGGCTTCGACAAAGCGGTCGATCTTGGCGTAGATATCCGGGCGCTCTTGCAAGATCTGCAGCAGCTTGCTGAAGAACCATTCGGAAGAGATCTTGCCGCCATAACGAGGCAGCCAGCTTTCGCCCAGTTGGCGGGCGGTTTCATTGATGTGGTCGGCTTGGCGCTGGGCAGCGTGATGCTTCCACAGCTTGATATAAGCATGCGGCTCGTCGACCAACTCGGGCAAGTAGCAGAGCGGCCTGCCATCGCTGGTGGTGGGCATGGGGCTGCTGGCGGTGAAGTCGATGGCGATGCCGGCAACATCGGCCGCGTCGATGCCGCTACCCCGCAGCACAGCCGGCACCGTGTGGCGCAAGACATCGATATAATCACGCGGGTGCTGCAGCGCCCAATCCGGCGGCAGCTTCAGCCCCGAAGGCAGTTGACTGTCCATGACGCCATGCGGATAGTCGAAGACCGACTCGGCGACCTCCGTCCCATCGCGGCAGTCGACCAATACGGCTCGCCCCGAGAGTGTGCCAAAGTCCAACCCGATTGTATACATATCCGCGCCTGTCGTCTGGTGGATTGCTGGCGGGATTATGCCGAAGAGAGCCGCGAATGGCAAATTGTGCTGCAGGGCAATCGCGTCAAATCTTTTTCACCGCAGAGGAAATGAGGCTACACAGAGGGCACAGAGTTTTGGGGTGGGGGCAGGTTCACAATACCCTGGCAACATCGTGTATAATGCGAAGATATGCAAGCGGAACGAGGATGCGCAAATGCCCGGTGAATTCCCGCCTGGCCCCACCGAGATGGGCGAAGGCAAATGGCAGAATTACCTCTTCTACCGCAAATTTTTCAAAGACCCGTTGGACTATGTAACGCGCTGGATGGAAACCTACGGCGATGTCTGGCATTTCCAGGTCGGCGGTGGGCACAATTACATGGTGGCAAACCCGGACATGGCCTATGAGCTATTTGTGCGCCAGGCGAAGATTTTCATCAAAGGACCTGCCTACACCAGTCGGACATCGGGGCTGGCGCGCTTCATGGGCGAGGGGCTGGTAACCAGCAACGGCGACTTCTGGAAGCGGCAGCGGCGCTTGGTGGCGCCGGCTTTTCATGCCATGCGCGTCCATGCCTACGCCGATACCATGGTCGACTACACCTTGAAGCGCTTGGAAGGCTGGCGGGATGGCGCGGTTGTCGATGTCGATGACGAGATGATGGAGCTGACATTGAACATCGTGGCGCGCACGCTCTTTGACGCCGATGCCTCCAGCACAGTCAGCCAGGTCAAGCGCGTCGTCGCAGTCGTGCAGAAAGCCAACAACACCGCCAGCATCCTGCCGCACTGGATCCCCACGCCGCTGCGCCTGCGCTCCTGGCGCGCCAACCAAGCCCTGGACAAGATCGTCTACGGCTTCATCAACGACCGTCGCAAAACCGGCGAAGACCGCGGCGACCTGCTGTCGATGCTGCTGCTGGCGGAAGATGTCGATGGCGAGCGCATGAACGACCTGCAAGCGCGCGACGAAGCGGTTACGCTCTTCTTGGCGGGGCACGAGACCACCGCCAATACGCTCAATTGGGCTTGGTGGCTCTTGGCGCAGCACCCCGAGTCCGAAGCCAAATTGCATGCTGAGCTGGATTCTGTGCTGGCGGGGCGCGCGCCCAAGCTGGAAGACCTGCGCCGCCTGCCTTATACCGAAATGGTCATCAAAGAAGCGCTGCGCCTCATGCCGGCGGTCTGGTCGGTCAGCCGCACCGCCAGCCAGGATACCGAAGTCTGTGGCTACCCCATGCCGCGCGGCACGACAGCGCAAATTCTGATTTACCTGCTGCATCGCCACCCCGAACACTGGCAGCAGCCCCTGGACTTCCTGCCCGAACGCTGGGCAGACCCAGCGATTGAAAATCGCCACAAATATGCCTATGTGCCTTTCGCTACTGGACCCCGTATCTGCATCGGCAACAGCTTCGCCACCATGGAAGCCAACTTGCTGCTGGCGACTATCGCCCAGCGTTACCAACTGCGGCTGCTGCCGGGCGCAGAAATCAAACCCGCGGCGCTGATTACCATGTACCCCCGCGATGGCTTGCCGATGCGCCTGACAGCCAGAGACATGACAAAGTAGGAGATTGCCTGTGATTGAACTGACGAAGAAACTGGTCGAATGCTGGGGACCGCCCGGCTATGAGCATCGCATCCGCGGGCTGATCCATGACGAAGCGCGCGGGCTGGCGGACGAAATCTGGACCGACGGCTTGGGCAACTTGATCTGCCGCGTGGGCAGTGGCGGGAAGAAAGTGCTGGTCGCCGCGCACATGGACGAGATCGGCTTGATGGCAAATTACCAAGAGCCAGACAGCGGCTACCTGCGCTTCAGCAGCCTGGGTGGCTTGCGCAACGACACGCTTAATGGCAACCGCGTGCTCTTTGAAGATGGCACAATCGGCGTCATCGCCGTGCACACGGGCGGCGGCAAATCGCTCGGCGACTTTTATATCGATGTACAAGATGGCAATGGCAGCGCCACGCGGGTAGGGCAGCCAGCCGGCTTCTTGCGTGAGATGCAGCTGCGCGGCGAACGGATCATCGCCAAGTCCCTGGATGACCGCATCGGCTGCGTGGTGGCGATTGAAGCCATGCGTAAGCTGGCTGGAAAAACGCCAAATGAATGCTATTTCGCTTTCACCGTGCAGGAAGAAGTTGGCTTGCGCGGCGCGCGGACCGCGGCTCAAGGCGTGCAGCCCGATATCGGCATCGCCATTGATGTTACCGGCAGCGGCGACCAGATCCGCGGACGCAAAATGCACATCAAGCTGGGCGCGGGCGCGGCTATCAAGGTACATGATCCGGGCTTGGTTGTGCCGGTCTCTATCAAAAACTGGATGATCGCGCGCTGCCAAGCCGATGGCATCCCCTATCAACTGGAATTGCTGGCGGGCGGCACGACGGACGCTTCCGCCATTCAACTGACGCAAGCCGGCGTGCCCAGCGGCTGCATATCCATCCCGACTCGCTACCTGCACACCACCAGCGAGACGGTCGATATTGGCGATGTGCGCGCTTGCATCGACTTGCTGGCTGGCTTGCTCGCCAACCCGATCGCGGTCTAACGGTGCGGGCTGTCCTCTGCGAAGCATTTGGCGCGCCCGAGTCGCTTGTCGTCTCCGATGTCCCATCGCCCTTGGCCGGCGCGGGGCAAGTCAAGATTCGCGTGCGGGCGGCTGGCGTCAATTTCCCTGATGCGCTGCTGGTGCAGGGCTTGTATCAACTCAAGCCGCCGCTGCCGTTCAGCCCGGGTTTGGAAGTCGCCGGCGAGATATGTGAAGTTGGCGCGGGGGTCGATCCTGCCAGGCTCGGCGCGCGCATGATGGCGATACTGCCCTATGGCGGCTTTGCGGAAGAGGTCGTCCTGCCAGCCAGCGCCCCGATACTCCTGCCCGGTACGATGCCATTTGCAGTCGCCGCGGGTTTTGGATTGGCTTATGGCACAGCGCATGTGGCGCTCGTACAGCGCGGGCGTCTGCAAGCTGACGAGACCTTGTTGGTCCTGGGCGCGGCTGGCGGCGTGGGCTTGGCGGCTGTCGAGCTGGGGGCATTGTTGGGCGCGCGGGTGATTGCCGGTGCCAGCACAGACGAAAAGCTGGCGCTGGCGAGTCGCTATGGCGCAACCGACTGTATCAATTACAGCCGCGAGAATCTGCGCGAGCGCATCATCGGCCTGACGGACGGGCGTGGCGCGGATGTGGTCTTTGACCCCGTCGGCGGCGACCTGTTTGACCAGGCGGTACGGCGCATCGCCTGGGAAGGGCGCTATCTGGTCATTGGCTTTGCCAGCGGGCGCATCCCCGCCTTGCCCGCCAATATCGCGCTGCTGAAAAATGCCTCGCTGGTGGGCGTCTATTGGGGCGCGTACTGGGAAAAAGATGCGTCTGTCGCGCGCGATTCGCTGGCGCAGCTGCAAGCCTGGTACGCGGACGGTCGCTTGCGCCCGCATATCCAGCAGACATTCCCGCTGGACGAGGCGAGTCAGGCGCTGCGTATGCTGATGGAGCGGCGCGCGCAGGGCAAAATCGTGCTGACGCTCTAGGCGGCAAAGCCCAAAGCGCATATATGTTCTAGGCGCTATCGCCTGCCCGCGCAGGTTGTGCTATCCTTTAGGGTGCCTGCCCAGACAGCCAACAGGTTGCGCGTATGGCTTATCGGCGCGATGACGAGCCAGAATACATTGAAGACAATGACTACTACGACCCCGAGTCGCTTGGCGGGCGCGCGCGGATAGTGGGCGGCAGCGGCTCGCGACGCTCCAACATCGCCGCCAGGAAAACTCGTGCGCCGGCTGCTCCCATAGCAGACAGCGACGCCCAAGAACGTCGCGCTCGGCTGGCTGGCAAGCGCCATGCCAATTCAGAGCGCCCAGCCAGCCAACGTGAAGAGCCGCCCGCGCCCGCCCGCCCGCAAGCCGAATCGGGCACAGTGAGCAAGCTGCGCGCCCGCTTCAGCCGCAGCCAGGCAGAAGCCCCCCGCGCTAATCCGCCCCAGTCTCCACGAAGGTCGCCTTTGGCAGCGCTTGGCAAAGGCATAGGCGGTTTGCGTTCACGCTTGGGCAGTGGCGCTAGTTCTGATGCCGAAGCGCAGCGACCGCCGTCACTTCAGCAGAGCCAATCACAGCGAAGCAGCCGCGCGCCAAGAATCGTATCCAGCGGCTGGCTGGACCTCGACCGCAAGCTCGACCTGCTCGGTGTGGCGCTGGTCTTCGCGGCGATCGTTTTTACTATCAGCGCGCTCTCCGCGGAACAAGCCGCCATCAGCGCGCTGCACATTTTCGTGGGGCAGTTGCTGGGCTGGGCTGCGGTCACTGTGCCTGTCGCCATGTTCGCCATCGGCATCTGGTTGATCATCCGTCGCTTCGGCGACGAGCCGCCAGCCATCGACCAGCTGCGCCTGGCTGGGTCGGCCCTGGCATTCCTGGGCGCGCTGGCGCTGCTGCAATACTTCGATAGCCTGGGTTATACCGCCGTCATGCCGAGCTTGCCCGCTTGCGCAGATGCCACAGCGCCCGCCTGCATGGAAGCGCTGGTGCAAGCTGCCTATCAGCAGGCGCGCGGCGGCGGCGTCATCGGCGGCTGGCTGTATAGCGCGCTCGTCAGCGCCTTAACCGAGCTGGGCGGGCTGGTGGCTGTTGGCATGCTGCTGACCGTCGGCGGTATGTTGATCACCCGCACCAGCGCGAACGAACTGGCGCTGGTCGGCATCAGCCTGTGGCGCGGCGCGCGTACCCAGCTTGGGCAAGTTGTGGCGGCACGGCGCGCAGCCCGCATCCAGACGCAAGCCCAAACCCAGCCACCCCTGCCGCCACAATTTTCTATCCGCAAGCGAGCCGCGCCACGCCTGGATAGCCCCGCCCGAGCCGCGCCCGCCTTGCCAGAACCGCGCAACGACTGGATGCCGATACCCATAGCCATACCCGCGCGTTTGCGGGCATTGTTCAGCCGCCGCCAAACAGTCGCTCCACCTGCTGATGCGGTTGGCAGCGATGCCCCGCCAGCGTTTGCCCGCTACAAATCGCCGATCGAAAGCCCATACGCAGCGCCGCCCGCCACAGGCGAATCAGCAACCATTGCGCGACCTGAGCGCAGAAGCGAGAGAGTGGAACGATTTCTGAATATGGGTGATGATTTGCCCGCGCCGCCAGCCAGTCGCCCACAGCCCATCCC
>VXNO01000088.1 GCA_009840575.1 Chloroflexota bacterium
CAATTAGCCTCTTTTCTCTCTCCTTAGTATCTCCATCGCTGAGTAGTTCATCTGCCCAGTAATCCCCACCATAAACTCGATTGAGTTTCTCATGATACCGTCTAATCGTAGGATCGGAATCGTGCCTCTCGGATAATTGATTTCGGCTGCCCAAACGATGTGTAATAGGCATATGCAAGTTGATGAGAATCTCGGTACTGCACTTCTTGCTCCTATCTAGCAACGGGCGAAGAACGTTAAATTCGCAATCAAGCCCAAAGGGATCAATATAGAGAAAGAATGTTTCATCTGTTAGGGATTCAATCACAGGTCGCAGGTTTTCGATTCCGTCGCCTAGTATTGCCGAACAAGAAGGCCAATTCCGTTTTTCAAGTATTCTTTGTAAACGACTGTGATGTTCTAGGTCATTGTTGAAGAAATATGCTTTGTACTTGTCTCTGACATACCTCTCTGCTGCTCCTGCCATAATCAACGGAGATCCCGGGCTACCGTCTGCCATTTTTCCAGGCCCTGCAAATGCGTCAACAAGCATGATTCTCTGAATCCGCCTATTCACTTTTGCCAAGTAGGGTGTCATATACGAGTCTAGAATTCTGTTCTTTAGCTTCGACCAAGGTCTATTCTCATCGAAGAAATCTTCTCGATAGCTACTCACTAAGTGACCTTTCCTGTTAGCCAGAATCCTTTCTTATTCTAGCACACACATTCTATTCATGCAACCCGCTCACTCCCGGTCCGCCGCCAGAAGCGCCCAGAACCGCTCCAGCAGATAGCGATAGCGCAGCCCATGCCCGACCAGCGCCATGGTCAACACAAACAGCGCGGGGATGGCCACGATGACCATGCTGCCGACCCCGCCATCCCATTGCAACGGGCTGAACTCAAACAAATCAGGAAAGACGTACATCGCCAGGATAGTCGCCACAGTCAGCGCGATGCTCAAAAGCACGATGCGCCACTGCTGGCGAAAACTGCGCGGCTGGTACAAATCGATGCCCTGCACCTGCCAGGTCGTCAGCATACCAAAGAGCGCCACCATGATGGTAATTGCCGAGCGCGTCAACTGCAAGTCGCCTTCGCTGCCCAGCCAAGCCAGCAGGTAGAGCGCGACCATCATGACCGCGGCAACGAAACCCATGGTGAAGATATAATCCATCACATCGCGGCGGAAACGGCGAATCGGCTGGGGGCGCAGCCAGCCAAAAGCGATGAGCGTGGCCGGCAGGTTGACCGTGCCGAAGGTCGCCCAGCTAATCTGCACCGGCGTGATGGGGAAAGGCAGCGCCATGAAGGCGATGAATACGAAGAGCGCGACCATGTAAAAATTGCGCACCAGGAAGAGCTTCATCGTGCCGAAGATCGTCTGGGTGGTAGCTTTGCCTTCGCCAAATGCCCGCGGCAGCGTCGACATGGCATTGTTCAACAGCACGATATCCGCCACGTCCTTGCTGATTTGCGTGCCATCGTTCATCACAATAGCCAGGTCGGCGGCTTTCAGCGCGGGCACATCGTTGACGCCATCGCCCACCATCGCCACATACTCGCCATCCGCTCGTAGCGCCGTTACAATTCGCTGTTTGGTATCAGGGTTGATGCGCGCGAAAACATGCGCCTCGGCGACCGCGCTGGCAAATTCACCATCGCCCATGACGCCCAGCTCCTGCCCGCTGTAGGCGCGCGTGCCGATCTCCATGCCAGCCGCCCCCGCGATAGCGCGCACCGTCTCCAGGTTGTCGCCGCTGATGACCTTGAGCGTCAGCCCCTCCGCGCGGAAAGCGGCCAAGGTGTCCTGGATGTCGCTGCGGATTTGGTCGCTCATCACAATCAGCGCCAGCGGCTGCAAATCCCAGACGACGCTGCCTTTAGTAAAATCGGGCTCAGCGGCTGTCTGCGCAAAAGCCAGCACGCGCAAGCCATCTTGCGCAAGCTGCTCAGCTGTGTAGGCATGGGGGTGATCGGCGGGCAGCAGGCCTTCGGGCGCGCCCAGCAGCAGCGTCCGATCCCGCAGCCGGATGGCTGACCACTTGCGCGCCGAGTTGAAAGGAATCTCGCTGAGCTTCTCCGGCACAGCGACTTCTATCTGGCTGTCGGCGATATGCTGGGCGATGGCTTGGGCGGTGTTATTTTGGTGCGCCATATTTTCCAGCGTGATGTGCAGGTCGCGCAGGATTTCCGCTTCGTCCGCCGCGCCGATGGGCATGATTTTGTCGACAGCCAGCTTGTTCTGCGTCAAGGTGCCGGTTTTATCGAAGCAGAGCACCGTCGCGTTCGCCAGCGATTCCACCGCGTTGACGCGCTGGATGAGCGTCTGCTGCAGGCTGATTTTCACCGCGCCGATGGTCAGCGATAAAATTGCCACCAAGACCAAGCCCTGCGGCACTAGGCTGGTAGTGAAGACAACCGCGTCGCGCACGGTATCCAGCAAGAGGCTTTGGAACAGATAGCCGGTGACGAAGATCATGGGTATGAACACCATCATCAGCAGGACAGCCACCTCGACCGCAATGTCGATTTTGATTTGCGTGGGCGTCTTGACCAGCTTGTATTGTTTGGCGATTGCCGAGAGGCGGTTAATCTGGCTGTCCGCGCCAACCTGAGTAGCGCGCATGATACCCGTGCCCGCCGTGCAAAATGAACCCGAAAATGCCGGGGCGTCGGGCGCTTTGGCGATGGCGTCCGACTCGCCCGTCAGCTGCGATTCGTCTAATTCCAGCGAGTCGGCGCGCAGGACAATGCCATCGACAACCAGCCGGTCGCCGGGCTGGATGTAGATGATTTCGTCTTTGACCACTTCGCGCATGGGCACATCGACCCAGTCATCACCGCGCCGGCAGCGCACGGATTGTTCCGCCAGCGCCGCCAGTTGATCAAGCTGGCGCTTGGCATTGAACTCTTGCAACATGCCAAAAAAGGTGTTGGTAACTACGCTGAAGCCGGCGAAGATAGCCGTTGCATAATCGCCCATGACCACCACCGCCACCAACATGCTGCCCAAGACCAGGTTAAACAGGTTCAGTACATTGTCGCGGAAGATATCCCAATAGCTGCGCCCGACGCGCGTTTTGTAGTCGTTGCTTTCGCCGCGCTGGATGCGCTGCTGGATTTCAGCGCTGCTGAGGCTGGGGATGGCTGGCTCTTGCTGGCGGGTGCGCTGCATGGGCGGCATCTATAGGCTTATGTGACTCTTGGGCATTATACGCAGCCACGCCCAAAAAGATGCAGGGGCTATTATCGCGGACGGCAGGAGGAATCGCCAAATCGCCTCGTCATCAAATTGGAATCTCTGTGTTCTCTGTGTAGACTCTGTGTCCTCTATGGTGAAGCATTTTCCTTATTCGCTAGCAATCGCAGGAACGCTACCATGATCCAAATCGCAGAATTTCTGCCGCCCACTTATTCGCCGCTTTGGGACTTAGTCGCCCAATGTGGCGTCCGCCATGTGGTCGGCGCGCTGGGCTTCGAGACCGCCTTTGATGGCGAGCCGCCCTGGAGCTATGCGCCGCTATTGCGCACGAAGAACGCCTACGAAGACCGCGGCTTCACACTATCCGTCATCGAGAGTCGCCCGCCGCTGACCCAAGCCAAGCTCGGTTTGCCAGGGCGCGATGTCGAGATTGACGCTGTCTGCGAGCTCATCGAGAACATGGGCCGGCTGGGC
The DNA here is from genome assembly GCA_009840575.1 of Chloroflexota bacterium. Classification (GTDB taxonomy): domain Bacteria; phylum Chloroflexota; class Anaerolineae; order Aggregatilineales; family Phototrophicaceae; genus UBA6055. The sequence continues at coordinate 3,659 of VXNO01000088.1, forward strand.
ATCGAAGTCTGGTGCTACGAGTGGATGGCGGTGATGAACTGGGTGCGCACAACGACGACGTTGCGCTCGCGAGGCGGCGCGCTAGTGACGGCTTATGACCATGCGCAGATGGCGGACGCGCCCTTGACCGATTATGGCGAAGTCAGCGAGGCGCAATTGTGGGAGAGCTTGCATTATTTTCTGGAGCGCGTGCTGCCCGTGGCCGAGGCGGCGGGCGTGAAGTTGGCCATGCACCCGGACGACCCGCCCCTGTCACCCATCCGCGGCATCGGACGCATCATGCGTAGCGTCGACAACTTCGCGCGGCTGCTTGAGCTCGTGCCCAGCCAGGTGAATGGCATTGCGCTCTGCCAAGGCAATTTCACTTTGATGACCGATGACCTGCCGGCTGTCATCCGCCGCTTTGGCGACAAGGTCTTCTTCGTACATATGCGCGATGTAGCCGGCAGTCCGCAGCATTTCCAGGAGACTTTTCACGATGCCGGCAAGTCGGACATGGTGGCTTGCATGCGCGCTTATCGGGATATTGGCTTTGCTGGTGTGCTGCGCCCTGACCATGTGCCGACCATGGCGGGCGACGACAATCAGCAAGCCGGCTACTCGGCGATTGGGCGGCTCTTCGCTATCGGCTATCTCAAAGGCATTCGCGAGGCAGTTTACGGCAACTCACCCGGCGCAGCTTCCCCACTGAATCAGGCGGATTGAGAGGGCAGACCCAAGCGAGTGAGTTAGCGCCCCGCTCACTCCGGTGGCAGTTCGTTTTCAATGAGCTTGGAAGCCAGCATGCCAGCCGCAATGCTTAGCGCAGCCGAGATGATCATAACGCTGCGGATGCTTTCGGAGAAGGACCGGCGGATCCCCTCGCGCAATGCTGCATCCTCCTGCGCCGACAAGCCCGCGGGTGAGGGCGTCTCTGCCAGCCGCACCGATTCGGCGAGCAGAAAGGCGCGCGCGTCATCCGGCAGCGAAAGCACCAAGGGGTCGCTCAGCAGCGCATTTTGAAAGACCAAAATAGCCATGCTGCCCATGGCGGCGATCGCTAGGATCTGCGCCGAACGCGATACAGTGTTGTTCAAACCCGATGCCAAACCCGCGTAATGCTCATTGACGGAAGCCATCACCGCGGTTGTCAGCGGCGCTAGTGTGATGCCCATGCCGACCCCGAACAGGCACATGGTTGGCAGCAGCGTCTGGACATAGGTATCTTGCCCGTGCGTTACTTCCAACTCTGACAAAATCAACATGGCGCAACCGATGACCAAAGGTCCGCAGATTAAAGGCAGGCGCGGACCATAGCGATCGACCACCCGGTTGATCACAAAAGACACGCCGACCAGCATGAGTGTCATCGGCAGCAAGGCGATGCCAACAGCCGACTCGGAATAGCCCTGTACCTGGATTAATTCCAGCGGCAAAAAGAAGAGCACGGTGTTGATCGCGCCATAGAGCAGCAGGGTCAAGGTGTTGGCGCCGGTGAATGTCCGCGAGCGAAACAAATTCAGCGGCATCATGGGGTGGTCGCTGTGTCCTTCGATCCAGACAAAAGCCGGCAAAATGATGATCGCGCCCGCGCCAGCCAGCAGCACAGCGGGGTCGTCAAAGCCGCGCCGTGGTCCTTCGATAAAAAAGAAGCCAGCCAGCAAAAGCGTCAACGTGCTGAGGATTGTGCCGGTCATATCAAGTTCTGCTGGCGCTTCGTCGTCATAACTCTCTTGCACATACAGCAGCAGCACGGCGATGGCGAGAGGCCCCAGCAACAGATTGACCAGAAAAATCAGCCGCCACAAGCCGAGCTCGGTCAGCCAGCCACCGAGGATAGGCCCCGCGCCCGATATCAACATGGTGAAGGCGGACCACACGCCGATCGACCAACTGCGACGATGATGCGCGAAGTGCACGGCAACGATCGCCAGGCTGCAAGTGATCATCATGCCGCTGCCCATGCCTTGCGCCGCCCGCGCCAGGATCAGCATATTGGCGGATTGCGTCGTGCCACAGACGAAGGAAGCCAGGCTGAAGATCACGATGCCGATGATATAAAAGCGCCGGCGGCCAAAATGATCGCCAAAGGAGCCGCTGATGAATATGAAAGCCGCTTGCAGCAGCGAATAGGCGTTGACGATCCAGATGAGGTCGGTGCCGCTGGCTTGCAAATCGCGCTGAATGGCTGGCAGCGCGACGCTCAATGCCGTGCTCACCATGAAGACCATGCTGGGCGCGAGGATGGTAGCGAGCAGCGCCATAATATCAAGCTGGCGCGCGCTAAGTTCAGATCGCTTGAATACCATGAAAAAAGACAATTGCTTTCGTAAGCCCAGCAGATCATCAATCTGCCGACGCTTTTGTTTAATTATATCAGCAAATGCGGCGCAGGCAGCAATTCGCCAGACAGCCCAGGGCAAAAGCATTCTGCTTCTGGCTCCCAATCTATATCTCGCGCAAGCAGGCGCAGCGCGTTACAATATCCGCAAATCATAGCGAACAGAGGACAGCCAAAATGGCGGACTATACCCCGCGCCCAGAGCATAAATTCACCTTCGGCTTGTGGACGGTCGGCAATATCGGGCGCGACCCCTTTGGCGAGCCCACCCGCGCGCCCATCTCGCCCGTGGAAATCGTACACATGCTGGCTGATGTCGGCGCTTGGGGCGTCAACCTGCACGATAACGACCTCGTGCCTATTGATGCCAGCGCCGCCGAGCGCGACCAGATCGTCGCCGAGTTCAAAGCTGCTATGCAAGCGACTGGCATCGTCTGCCCGATGGCGACCACCAACCTCTTTGCCGACCCCGCATTCAAAGACGGCGCATTCACCAGCAACGACCCAGCCGTGCGCGCCTATGCCCTGCAAAAGACCATGCGCTCAATGGACCTGGGCGCGGAGCTGGGCGCGGAAGTCTATGTCTTCTGGGGCGGCCGCGAAGGCGCGGAATGCGACAGCGCCAAAAACCCCGCCGATGGCATCAAACGGATGCGCGACGCCCTCAACTTCCTATGCGCCTATTCCAAAGACCAAGGCTATGCCTATAAGTTCGCGCTGGAGCCCAAGCCCAACGAACCGCGCAGCGACATCTACTTCCCCACAGTCGGCAGCATGTTGGGCTTCATCGCTACCTTGGACGATGCGGACATGGTCGGCGTCAACCCGGAAGTCGCGCATGAGCACATGGCGGGCTTGAACTTCATGCACGCGGTGGCGCAGGCTTGGGATGCCGGCAAGCTCTTTCACATTGACCTCAACGACCAGATGTTTGGGCGCTACGACCAGGATTTTCGTTTTGGCAGCATGATGATCAAGCAGAACTTCCACCTGGTGCGCTTCCTGGAAGATGTCGGCTATGACGGCAGCCGCCACTTCGACGCCCACGCCTACCGCAGTTCCGGCTATGACGATGTCCGCGAGTTCGCGCAGGGCTGCATGCGCTCGTATTTGGTCTTCAAAGAACGCGCCGCGCAATTCAACGCCGATGCCGAGGCGCAGGCGCTGCTGGCGGAGATACATGCTGACGATGGCGCGACCGCCTACCTGGGCGATGGCTACAGCCGTGAAACTGCCGCCCGCCTGAAAGCAACCAACTTCGACCGCCAGGCATTGGGCGCGCGCAGCCTGCCTTACGAGCGCCTCGACCAACTGACTTTCGATATCCTGCTGGGTCTACGGTAGACTATAGACAACGGGTGGGCGCTGTTTCATAGTCCTTGCAGGGGGTCAAGCTGATGGAATGTCTCTTAATCTTGCTGGCGCTGGCGGCCTTGCCAATCGTGGCCGTCATTGTTGCTAAACTGCTCGCCATTGGCGTGGCGCTGGCGAGTTTGGCCTTCGGGGTTATGCTAGCTATCTTCGGCTTGACCCTCTGCGCTGCCCTCGTCTCGGTGTTCTTGGGCGTGCCGATGTGAGGCGCAGCGCCCTTCACTTTTCCTGCACAGGATAGCGCCTGAAATACAGGATTGCCGTCAGCCCGCCGATAATCGGCATAAAAACGCACCACGCGATCCACAGCAGCGCGGGCAGCGGTTCCAGCCGCCGGCGCAGCACCATGGCGATGCCAGCGACCCAGAATACCAGGATGCTGATATAGACGATGTTCGGGATGATAAATTCCATGGCTATCGTTGCCTCGCTTCGCAATGCCTCCCCCTGGAGATACACGGCTCCACAACCATCCCCCTTAGAAATAGCAGCCAACAACGCGCGCCCAGTTGCTATAATGCGAGCATAGCTACCTGGACGCGGCAAACAGCCAAATAATGAGGAAGTAGACATGGTGAAAAAGAACTTGATCGGCGGAGAATGGCGTGGCAGCGACGATGTGCTGGAGGCGCGCTTTCCTTACGATGGCAGTGTGGTCGGCGCGGTTTCTATGGCGTCGCGGGCGGATATGGACGATGCCCTGGCGGCGGCAGAACGCGGCTTTGAAATAACGCGCCAACTGCCCAGCCACCGCCGCAGCGAGATTTTGCAGGCTATGCGGCGACTGATGCGCGAACGGTTCGATGAGCTTGTCGAGGCGATGATCCTGGAAGGCGGCAAGAATCGCAAAACCGCCGTTGGGGAGACATCCCGCGCGCTGGAGACCATCAAAATCGCCAGCGAAGAAGCGCGGCGCATCGGCGGCGAAGTCTTCAGCATCGACTGGACTCCCGCTGGCGAGGGGCGTCAGGGTTTCACGCGCCGCCTGCCCATCGGCACTGTCCTGGGCATCACGCCCTTCAATTACCCGGTCAACCTGGCTTGCCACAAGATCGGACCCGCCATCGCCGCGGGCAACAGCTTCATCATCAAGCCCGCCGAAAAAACGCCGCTGTCGTCGCTCATCCTGGCAGAGATCGTGCTGGAAGCTGGCTACCCGCCCGAAGCCTTCAGCGTGCTTAACGCCTGGGGGCGCGATACCGAAAGCATGGTGAGCGACCCGCGCGTGAAGATGATCAGCTTCACCGGCAGCGCGGCCGTCGGCTGGATGCTCAAAGCCAAAGCCGGGCAGAAGAAAGTCACTTTGGAGCTGGGCGGCAATGCCGGCGTGATTGTGCATAACGATGCTGACCTGGATCTGGCGGCGGCGCAGACCGCGGCCGGCGGGTTCGCCAATGCCGGGCAGAATTGCATCTCGGTACAGCGGCTGCTCATCCAGCGCGATGTCTTTGAAGACTTCGCCGACCGCTTTGTTGAGCAGGTTAAGCGGCTGAAAGTGGGCGACCCGCGCGACCCCGATGTGGATATTGGACCGCTCATCAGTGAAGCCGATGCCATGCGCGCCGAAGCCTGGGTGAATGAGGCGCGGCAGGCGGGCGCGGCGGTCTTGCTGGGTGGCGAACGGCGGGGCACGGTCTTCCCGCCCACCATCATGACCGAAACCGCGCCGGAGATGCGCGTTAATTGCGAAGAAGTCTTCGCGCCCGTGGTGACCTTGAGCGCCTATGCCGGCTGGGACGCAGCAATCGCCACGGTCAACGACAGTCCCTATGGCTTGCAGGCGGGCGTATTCACCCGCGATATCGGGCGCGTCATGGATGCCTGGCAGCGCATTGAAGTGGGTGGCTTGCAGGTCAACCAGGCATCAACCTTCCGCGTCGACCACATGCCTTATGGCGGCGTCAAAGCCTCAGGCTATGGGCGCGAGGGACTACGTTATGCCATCGAGGATATGACCGACCTGCGCTTGATGGTGCTGAACCTGGGTTGAGACAGTTGGGGCGAGGGCGGCGACTCGCCCCTGTATTTCGGCTTAAATGACGCTATACTAAGCCTGTAACCAATCCGCATTGAATGGCGTATCGCGTAGACCCTGAACGATTGGAGAACAAAGATATGCAGGAAACACTGGTAACGATGGACGATGTTCGCCTGGAACGGGTAGAAAAGGACGTTGAGACCCTGCGCGCGACCCAAAACACCGTCTTGGACCGCTTCGACACAGTAATCGACCTGATGAATGAGGCGCGCGATATCACTATTGAGAACCGTTCGCGGCTGGAGCGGGTCGAAGAACGATTGGAACGGGTCGAAGAACGGGTAGGGCGAGTCGAAATAAAGCTGGAGCGAATCGAGCTACGGCTGGAGCGGCACGAGCTTCAAATGGAAATGGTCAACAGCCGGTTGGACCGGATTGAGCAGCTTGCCGCAGAAAACCGCGACATGATTCTTCTGAACCGCGCCGCCATCCGCGAGAATCATACTCTTTTGCTTGCTATCGGTGATTCTCTTGGCATTACCTACAAGCCGCCCGAAAGCGACAGCTAGCTCGTCCGCGCCCGCGCCAGGTTCAAGGCCAGCAGACGCCGCAGCAGCTCTTCGTCATCTTCCAGCGCGGACCGCTCCCAGCCATAGGCAGAGCACACAGCACGGTCCAGCGCGCGGTGCAGCTCATCCAGGCGCGGGGCGAAATCGGCAGCGGCGGGCTTGACCCTCATGTCGCTCTCGCCACGCCAGACTTGCAGCGCGTTGTAGAGATTGGTCAAGGTGCGGTCTTTCATCACCCCCCTCGGTCCCCCCGATGCATCAGGGGGAAGCTGGCCCGCATCCCTTGGCGCAGGGTTCAGCCAGGCATCGCGCTCTTCGTGCAGTTGCTTGGCGGCGGCGCTGATGGCGGCATGCGCGGGGTGAGACTCGTCTTCGCTGCCCGGCGGCCAGGGGAATGGGAAGGTCTCGAAGGTAGTCGTGGGCGTGTAGCGGGGGTCATTGCCCTTGCCCAGCCAAGTACCCATGCGCAGCGACCAGACTTCGTGGACTTTGGAATGTAATACGCCGAAGAAGTAGTCGTCATCGCGGGCAGCAACAATAAGTGCGTGGTCAGGGTGAATTATCTTGTCCAGCCACACAAATATCCTGTGTTTAGCCACTGCTGGAGTGGCAATGTATCGGTTCAAGTGCTTCATTGCATCTCGCATTGCTGGCCGAGGATTCCAGTGCAGCCACCAATAATCACGAGAGTACGCCTGTTTTGTTTTCTGGCGCATTGGCTTAACGTTGTCCTCAACATACTGGAATGGCAACTTATATTTCTGTGCCACTTCTATAGGTGTATCGACTCCAAAGTCAACAATCCAGACTCCGCGAGGTCGTCTTGTAACATCCATTCCATTTGCGATGGGCTTTAGCACTTCACGGTTTTTTGAATCTGCTTCTATCATCGACCTAGCAAGACTTCCGTCCATGTCGAAGGGTCCTCGCTTGATGATAGCCTGAAATGAAAGATTGGCGTTTTCTGGCAGCCTACACGCATTAGTAATATCAACATCCGCAGTTAAGTTCGAGAAAATTGCCTCTGCTGGAATTCCATCCAGTTGAATATGATTTTCTTCTCCATTGTCAAACATTATCATTGACACACGAACAGCCGCACCGTCTAGTATCCATCCACGGTCTGACCAAGCATTAAAGATTTGGGCTCGGTCTACAATGTGTTTGAGCACTGTTCGGTTCGTACCACCGCGAATTGAGTTTGTTGCCAGCAGCCCGACACGCTTAACTTTGCCATCTAATAGATGATTGAGCGCCTTCTGATGCCAATAGCAAACCAAGTCTGGAGTCAAGCTGCCGAAGTCTGGCTGGAAATGTTCTACGAGTCTGTCGACATAGGTATCGCCTAGCTCAGGTCTCATTTTGCGATTGCCCAAAAACGGCGGATTGCCCACGATGACATCGACGACGGGCCAGCCTGCCCCGTTTGCGGGCGAGTCACCGCCTGTCCCCTGCCCAAGCTCATCAGTCCTCACCTTCCCCCCATTGCTATGGGGGGACCGAGGGGGGTTGCTTGGCAGTATCGCGTCCTTGCAGACGATATTGTCGTGCAGCTTTTCCAGTATCGGCTCGGCGAAGGCGCGCGCGTAGCCATTGTTGTTGCGCCACTGGATGTAGCCGATCCAGACGACGA
>VXNO01000136.1 GCA_009840575.1 Chloroflexota bacterium
TGTATCATAGGGAGCATTTTCATCTCATATCACTTATCGCGCCACCACTACCAATTTTTGATGCAATCGCCCTGGGCGATGTCGCTTGCCCATTTGACTTTCATCTACGCCTGCGCTATTCTCAGTAAGAGATTGGGAAATTAGTTCAACTTGCCGGAGGCTAAGCAGAATATGATCGCCAGTCGCTTCTCCGTTGTCTATCCATTAATTTCTTTACCTAGAATGCTGCCAACTTTACCCCCCCCCTCCGAATATCTGTTCTAATTCTGCGCTGCTGCCTGCTCGCTTCACTTAGCCTCTTCGCCCTGCCCGCCCAAGCCCAAAACGTCCCAGACCCGCCCACCGACGTATCCACCAGCAACGTCACCAACGACAGCATTACCCTCAACTGGACGAAATCGTCCGGCGCGACCAGCTATGAAGTCCGATATAATCGTGAGGTAATTGAGTTCACAGATTGGCTTGATGTCGGCGATGTTGCCAGCTATGCCTTCACAAGTCTCACCGCCGCCAGGCAATATGTCATGAACGTCCGCGCCAAAAATGCCAATGGCTTTTCCAGCACTGTCATTGCGCGCGCCACCACGCTGGACGGAACTAACAAAGCCCCGCCGCCGCCGACAAACATCCAAATCAGCCGCGTCACGCATAACAGCATGACCTATAGCTGGACAAAATCGGACGGCGCAACCAGCTACGAAATCAATACATTTACTCATTTAGGTGTATTTGTTGATATCGGCGATGTCGACAGCCATACTTATAACTGTCTCCTCCCCGAAAGACTTTACCCTACGCTATCAATCCGCGCCAAAAATGCCTACGGTCTAAGCGGAAGCTTTATACCGGTAAATAATGATCCTGAGGATCGCACTACCCTGCCCGCTCCGCCGGGTTACGCTGGATGTGCCGTTGCCGATGACGACAGCGATGACGGCGATGACGAACCGTATGTACCCAAGCCGACCCCGACGCTCATCCATGACACGCTCAATCACCTGCCGCCGGGCATCCAGGTCAGCAACTGGCGCGATGGCGCGCAGGGGCAGCAGGTCAATCACATCGGCGTGGGCCGAGCCGACCTCGTAGCGCGGGGCGTCCTGGACGCGGTCGACCTGTGGGGCTACATCACGCCGGGCATTGAAGTCTGCTTCAGCCAACCGGGGCGCATCGTCTTCCTCGACGCCGCCTACATGCCGCGCCAGCTTTTTGACCTGCCCGCTTACAGCCGCGATGGCATGACCTGCGCGACCATCGACCGCGCCGGCACCGTTGTGCTGCTGCGTGGCGAGCCACCGCCGCTGGAAATCCCGCCGCCGCCCAGCCAGCCACAAATGCTGAGCGATTGTGATGTATGGCCCTGGGAGAATGTGAACTTCCGCGCGAGCCCGCCGGATGGTCCGGTCATCAGCGTGACCGGCTTGCGCGAATGGCTGCCCGCCAGCGAGAAGCATCACGGCTATTTCAAGGTGCGCCGCTGGGCGACCGAGGGCTGGATCAGCGGCGATTATGTATTCACGCGCGGGGATTGCGGGAACTGAGGGCGAGTCAGCGCCCCGCCCCTACACTTAATCTCAGTGCCTCTGCGCCTTTGTGGCAAATAGTTTTGAAGTGGTTGCCCTGGTTCTGGATAGCTCTGCGGTGAAATAGCTGTGCTATACTGGCGCAGTTCTCGATGCGAATGATGAGGAGTATCCATGAATCTGGCGGCAGTCAAGTTTCTGTTTGCATATAACAACTGGGCGAATCAGCGCATCTTGACACAGGCAGTCGAGCTAAAACCCGACGAGCTGCGCGCGGAAAACTCACTGGGCTGGGGCAGCTTTCTGGGCGGGCTGGCGCATATCATGGTCGCCGAGAGTTTGTGGGTCAGTCGCTTGTTCGATGAGCCGGTGGTCGGTGGATTTGAGTTGGACAATTACCCCGATGTCGCGGCGCTGCAAGAGCGTTGGGCGCAGGAGCAAGCCCGCCTTTCGCGCAACTTGAACGCCATGAGCGAAGGCGATCTGGCGCGTTCTTTCACCCGCGAGCGCGCTGGCAAGACCTTGTCAATCCGCCTGTGGCAGGCCCTGCTGCATTTAGTCAACCATGGTACGCAGCACCGGGCGGAATGCGCGGCGATTTTGACCGGCTTTGGGCATTCGCCCGGCAACCTGGATATGACCGTCTATATCGGACAGCAGAAGCCGGATAGCGCCGGGCAGCAGATGAGCATCGCGGCGATACAGTTGCTCTATGCCTACAACGAATGGGCGAATGCGCGCATTTTTAAGCAAGCCGCCAAGCTGGAAATGAGCCAGTTGCGACAAGCGAATGACCACGGCTGGGGCAGCATGTTCGGCGCGCTGGCGCATATCCTGGACGCGGAGTATGGCTGGCGACACTTTCTCAAGCATGACGCTGATGTCAAATGGCTGGAGGAGAGCGACTTCGCCGATTGCCACGCCCTGCAAGCCCGCTGGGCAGAAGAAAATGTCCAACTCCAGCGCTTTGTCAACTCGCTGAACGATGCGGATATGCAGCGCCGCGTCTATTACGATAGTGAGGGTGACCGCGGCAGCCATATTCTCTGGCACTGTCTGTGGCATCTGGTCAACCATGGCACGCAGCATCGAGCCGAATGCGCGGCGCTCTTGACCGATCTCGGGCACTCGCCGGGCGATGTGGACTTCACAGTCTTCTTGAGCCAGGCGAGCAGCTAGGCACACCCAATGCGACTTGCCGAGCTCAAGCTGCTATTTGACTACCACGACTGGGCGACCGAGCGCGTGCTAAGTGCCGCAGCGCGCTTGGAAACAGCGCCTCCACAAACGCTCCTGGCAACGCTGGCGCACCTCTGCGAAGCGCAAAGAGCCTGGCGCATGCTGATGACCCAGGGGCAATTCACTGATTTCGTGCAGCCAGCTGACTACGCTGGCTTGACGGCTGTGCAGGCGCTCTGGCAGCGAGAAAAAGCGGCATTCTGGCGCTACCTGCGCGGCTTGGACGACAGCGACCTGGCACGAGAGTTCAGCTATGTGGGCGATGCGGGCGAGCGCAGGCGGCTGGTCTGGCATTGCCTGTGGCATGTGGTGAATCATGGCACACAGCATCGGGCGGAGTGCGCGGCGCTGCTGACAGAGTTTGGCTGCTCGCCGGGCGATTTGGATTTTCCGATCTATCTGGATGAAGTGGCGGCGAAGGCAGGCTAATCCACCCGCCGTCCCCGGCGCTCCAGCAGGCGCGCGCCCAGGTTGGGCTGGTCGTCTGGCGGCTCCATGAATTCTGGCTCACGCGCTGACCGAGGCGAACTGGCGGTCTGCGGGATTGGCGGCGGAGTTTCTGGCGGGCTGCCGCCAGCGGGCGGGCGCAAGCCTTCGGGTAGAGCATCACCGTAGCGAGTCGTATCGCGGCTGCGGCTGCGCGCGCTGAAAAGCGCCTGCATCTGCTGCGAGCGAGCTTGCTGCATCCCGCGCCCGGTTACGAAGGCTCGCAAGCGCTGCAGGTCGCTTCGCGTGATGATCAATCGCCGCAGCGCGATATCCAGCGGCAGCAACAGCAGCGCCAGCAAGACCAGGCTCTCCCAGATATCGTTGGCGGCCTGCCGCTCGCCCAGGTTATGCGCGAAGACATCCGCCGGCGCATCAGCCAGATTGCGCCCGCCTGTGGTCTCCGCCAAATCAGCCAGCAGCCCTTCACCACCCGCTTGTGGCAGGTATTCCGGCGAATAGGAGCGCACCCAGCCTTTGAGGTCGCTCAGGGGCGCAGCGCCAGCCCCCACAGCCACATCACCGCTGATATTGAGAAAATAAGCGCCTTCGCTGTCAGGGCTGAAGCTGGCTTCATATCGCCCGGGTGCGGTCTGCTGCAGACCTAAGCGCAGGCTGTTGCCATTGGGGTTAAGCACCGCGCCATCCAGCGCCAAGCCATCCAGGAAGCCGCCCGCCTCATCCCGCGCATCGACGACAATGCGCGCGCGCTCATCTTCAAGCAGGATGCTGGTCTCCAGGTTTTCGTTGGCACCGGCGTTGATGCTCCAAGCCACCGCCTGCTCCCAAAACCGCGAGAAATCTTCCCAGACGACCCACTCATTCGCCCAACGCGCGCTGGCATCGGCGGTGAAGGCGACCACCCTGCCCAAGCCGTATTGCCAGACAGCCAGGATTGGGTCGGAGTATGGCTCGGGACCGCTGAGGATGCGCTGGGCGGCGGTCTTGGGCGTGGATGCGACATAGCCACGCAGCGGCGGCGGCGCGCTGATGCCATCCAAAATCGCGCTGCTGCCCGTTACGCGCGGATTAAAGGTCTCTTCGACGATGTAGGAGCGCGATGCCAGAACTGTCTCCTGCGCGAAGATGAGCGGGATCTCCTCGACATTGGCGACGCGGTAATAATTGCCCTGCCCGGCTGTGGCCATGGGCTCCAAGAATGCGCCGGGGCTGCGCCCGATGGCGATTGCCGAGAGCGTTACGGCGTGCTCGGCATGCAAGGCTTCGGTCAGTTCCACCAAGCCAGCCGAGTTCGCGCCGCCGTCCGTCAGCAGAATGAGGTGCTTGAGCTGCGATGGCTCTTCGACTATATCGCGCTCGACCAGCCTCATGCCCGCGAGGATGTCTGTGCCACCGCCGGAGCGAATGGTGTTGGTCATGGCGATCATGGCTTGGGCATCGTTAACCTGCTGGAAGGGCACCACCCAGGCACCGCCGGTATCAAAGGTACCGATAGCCGCCCGGTCGCTGGCTTGCAGCAGTTCCAGCGACAGCACGATAGCGCGCTTCGCCAATTCCAGGTTGGGTACGCCGCTGCGCCCCACCTGCCCCATGCTGCCGGAGCGGTCGATCAAATAGGCGATGGTCAACTGCGGCAGGCGGCGCTGGTCTTTAATCTGCATATCCAGCGGCAAGGCGCGCTCCAGCGGCGTCTGATAATAGCCACCCGGCGCATAACTCTCGGGTCCGCCGATCATAACCAAGCCGCCGCCGATATCGCTGACATAGGTATCCAGCAGGCTCATCTGGGCGCGGCTTAGCTGGGTAGCTGGTACATTCGCTATGATGACGGATTTGTAATCCGCCAGCGCGGACATTGTGACGGGCAATTGGTGTGGCGCTGCCTGCTCGATCTGCAAGCCCGCCTGCTCCAGCGCTGGCAGCAAGAATTGTGTCTCGCTTGGCGCGGCGCTGACGAGCAGGATGCGCGCGGGACCAATCACCTGGCTGAATGCGCCCAGTTGGTTATTCTGAATGAAGTGGTCGTTCTCGCCCGGCACGATGACCTGGGCGGTGAAGTCAAGGAAGCCGCTTTTGGCGCTTTGCTGGGCCAAGCTATAGCGATTTTCGCCCGCTTTTAAGTTGAGTTGCTGGTCGTGAATCAGCTCGCCGCCGGAGAAGACCAGTAGCGTGGCTGGGGTGTCGGCGTCGGCTTCGATGCTGACGGCGATATCAAAGGTTTGCTCTTGGGCGACTCGGCTCGGCGCGTCCAGGGAGCGGATGCGCACATCCGGCGCTTGCTCACGGATATACGGCACATAGCTGAGCTCGACACCGACAGCGGCAGCCCGTTGCGCGCTTGCCAGGGCGTCGCCGCGGGTGGCTTTGCCGTCGCTCAAAATGACGATGCGGTGGGCGGCATCGGGCGGGAACATCGCCAGGGCGGTTTGCAAGGCTTTGGCGATGTCCGTGCCGCTGGCACCGGGCGTGGATGCGAAGCTATCGATCTCGGCGAGCGCGCTGAAATCTCGCTCGGGCACGGCATTATCCCCGAAGACCAGCAGCGCCCATTCATCATCGTGTGGTTTGTCAGCCAGCGCCGCCCGCAAATAGTCCAACTGGGCGGATTCAGCGTCGCTGCCCATGCTATCGGAGGCATCAACCAGAAAGACAACCGCCAGCCTCTCGACCGCGCCCACTTGCTGCAAGCCCGCCAGCGCGAGCGCCAGCAGCGCCACAATGAGCGAGCGCAGGAGCAGGCTGCTAATATCGCGGCGGCGGCGGAAAACGTGGCGCGGGAAGCCAATCAGCCACAGCAGCGGCAACAAGATGACCAGCAGGAACGTTACAGCCGGCGCTGTGAACTGCATCGGGCTGTCCTATCGCTAAATCACAAGTAGCAGAGCCGCAGCGCGACCCGGTAACCGCTAGAATTGTAACCAAGCTGCGCGCGACTTTACAGGTTGCAGGGCAATCGCATCAAATGTTTAACCACCGAGTAAACCGAGTTTGAGGAGTACCCCGAGAGGAAAATAAAGGTTTACGCTGTGGATCCACGCGAAATCGCTGACTTGCAGAAGCAATCTGTCAAAGCGCTCGCCAGATAAAACCAGAACCCTTGCGCGTACTTTGCTCCCCGGTCTGTCATGAGCGGCTTCGGCGAGATTGAAACGGACGAGTCACCGCCTGTCCCCTGCATCAAACCTCTGTGGCAAATTGTTTTGATGCGATTGCCCTGCAGGGCGCACATTGACTTATTCGCAATTGCGGTTTTGCAGACTATAGTCTATAATTCATTTTATATGTCTTCAGACTTGTTTGATCTGGTATTATCTATAGTAACTATACAATTAGTGTACAAGCGACCTGAGAAACTGGCGCATGAAAGAGGGCAGTATGTCCGAAGAAAACCAACAAAGCGCGAGCGCGGCGTTCAGGCCCCAAGTGGTGCCTGCCATGGCGGAAGACCCGGAGCTGATCAAAGTCTCGGCGCGTTCGCGTTCGACATCGGTTGCCGGCGCGATTGCCGGCGTCATGCGCGAGCAAGGCATAGCTGATGTGCAAGCCATCGGCGCTGGCGCGGTCAACCAGGCGGTTAAAGCCATGGCGATTGCGCGCGTCTATTTGGAAGGCGATGAAATCGACATCGTTGCCACGCCCTACTTCATTGATGTGGATATCGAGGGCAACGAAAGGACGGCTGTGCGCTTCCGCGTCGAGCCGCGACCGCCCGGCATGTAGCCGCCTCTCCGCGCAAAAGGCTATCGCCCTGCACGCCGCCGCTGGTATACTACTGGCGGTCTGTTTTCGATTGCGGCAGGGAGACTGCTTGTGTCCGATTTGACGAATCTTGCCATCAATACCATCCGCGCCTTATCCATGGATGCGGTGCAAAATGCCAACAGCGGGCATCCGGGCTTGCCCATGGGCGCAGCGCCGGTTGGCTATACACTGTGGCTGCGACACCTGCGGCATAACCCGCGCAACCCGGCTTGGCCGAACCGCGACCGCTTTGTGCTGAGCGCCGGGCATGGCTCCATGCTGCTGTATTCGCTGCTGCATCTGACCGGCTATGACCTGTCGCTGGACGAGATTAAAAATTTCCGCCAGTGGGGCAGCAAGACGCCGGGCCACCCCGAATATGGGCATAGTCCAGGTGTGGAAACGACCACAGGGCCCCTCGGGCAGGGCGCGGCGACGGCGGTGGGCATGGCGCTTGCGGAAGCCTACCTGGCTGGCTATTTTAACCGCCCCGGGCATGAGATCATCGACCACAACACCTATGTGCTGGTCAGCGATGGCGATTTGATGGAAGGCGTCTGCCTGGAAGCCTGCGCGCTGGCTGGGCACTGGGGTTTGGGCAAGCTGATACTTTTGTACGATGACAACCAAGTGACGCTGGACGGCGCGGCGGAGATGACCTTCAGCGAAGATGTGACGCAGCGCTTTCTGGCGATGGGCTGGCATGTCGACCGCGTCGCCGATGGCAACGATGTCGCCGCCATTTCCAGCGCGCTAGACCATGCCAAAGCCATTACCGGCCAACCCAGCCTGATCGCCGTGCGCAGCATCATCGGCTACGGCAGCCCCAACAAACAAGGCAGCAGCACTGCGCATGGCAGCCCGCTGGGCGTGGATGAAGTCGCGCTCGCCAAGCAGAACCTGGGCTGGGGCAGCAGCGATAGTTTCTCCATCCCCGACGCGGCATTGGAACACTTCCGCAGTTGCATAGACGCGGGCGCAGCCACCGAAAGCGACTGGCAGCAAAAGCTCGCTGCCTGGCGCGAAGCCTACCCCGAACTGGCGGACGAGTACGACCGGGCGCAGGCAGGCAAATTCGCGGCCGGTTGGCGGGATGCCCTGCCCAGCTGGCCAGCGGATACGCAATTGGCGACACGCAGCGCCGGCGGCGAGGCTTTGAATGCGCTGGCGGGATTCGCGCCCACCATGATAGGCGGCGATGCTGACCTGGCTGGCAGCACCCGCACGCTCATCAAAGGCGCAGCGAACACCGGGCCTGGCCAACCCGCCGAGCGCAACCTGCGTTTTGGCGTGCGCGAACATGCCATGGGCGCGATTGTGAATGGCTTGGCTTTGCATGGCGGCATCGTCAAACCGTATAGCGCGACCTTCTTCACCTTCAGCGATTATATGCGCCCAGCCATCCGCCTCGGCGCGCTAATGGACTTGCCGACTGTCTATGTCTTCACGCATGACAGCATCGGCTTGGGCGAAGATGGACCCACCCATCAGCCAGTCGAGCAACTGATGTCCCTGCGCGTCATGCCCAACTTGCATGTCTTCCGCCCCGCCGACGCGACCGAAACCGCCGCGGCCTGGGCGGTAATCGCCGAGCTGCCGCACCCAGCCGCCATCGTGCTCAGCCGCCAGAATTTGCCTGTGCTAGCTGGCAATGACGCCGGCATCTATGAAGGAGTGGCGCGCGGCGCCTATGTGCTTTCCGAACACGAATCGGGCGAGCTGGACGCCATCATCATCGCCACCGGCAGTGAAGTATCGCTAGCGCTGGCGGCAGCCGGCTTGCTGGAAGAGGTGGACATCCGCGCGCGCGTCGTCTCTATGCCCTGCTGGGAGCTGTTTGAAGCGCAGCCGGACGACTACAAAGCCGCTGTCTTGCCGCCAGAAGTAACATGCCGCGTCAGCATAGAGGCCGGCGCGACCCTGGGCTGGGAACGGTATATCGGCGCGGAGGGCGTGGCGCTGGGCGTCGACCGCTTTGGCGCAAGCGCCCCGTATACGGAAATCTACCAGCAATTTGGCTTGACACCGGGGCACCTCGCCGAAGCCGTCAGCTCGCTGCTGGATGACTGAAGGTATCGCGAAAGAACAGCCGCCCAAGGTGGTAGTCGTCCTGCCGACCTACAATGAGCGGGACAATATCGCGCGCCTGCTGCCAGCGCTCTGCCAGTTGCCAGTCGCTAATTTGCATATCCTGGTCGTCGATGACAATTCGCCCGATGGCACTGGCGAGCTTGTCGATGAATTAGCGCAGCAGCCCGTGTATGCGCGCCGCTTGCATGTCTTGCACAGACCGCAGAAACTGGGCTTGGGTCCCGCCTATATCGCCGGCTTCAAAGCTGCGCTGGGCTTGGGCGCGGATCTTGTCATCGGCATGGACGCCGATTTTTCGCATCAGCCAGCGCGCATCCCTGACCTGCTGCGGCGGGCGGCGGACTGCGATATTGTCATCGGCTCGCGCTATGTGCCTGGCGGCAGCGTCGATAGCAACTGGGGCGCTTGGCGCAAGCTGCTGAGCTATTGGGCGAACCGCGTGTATACGCCGCTCATCCTGGGCTTGCCGGTGCGCGATGCCACAGGCGGATTTCGCGTTTTTCATCGCGCCGCTTTGATCGGCATCGACCTTGACCGCGTGCGCGCCAACGGCTATGTCTTCCTGGTAGAGCTGATCTATGTGGCGCAGCGGCTGGGTTATAGGCTAGGTGAAGTGCCCATCCACTTCCCCGACCGGCAACATGGCGAGTCGAAGATGTCGAGCCGCATCGCCTTGGAGGCGGCTCTGCGCATCTGGCAGATTCGCTGGCGGCACCGCCGGCTCACGCGTGCCGACCGCCGCACAGCCCGCTATTCCGCATAGGCTATCGTTACAAGCTATCAGCCGCCCACAGCAAACCGCGGCGCACGATCTCCCGCGCTTCGGGCACATCAAAGTCACCGATGACATGCCCCAGCGAGCTATAAAAAACCTTGCCCGCCCCATAAGTCCGCGTCCAGGCAACTGGCATGACTGTGCCATCAATCCAGGGGGCGTGCTCGCCAGTAAATGTGGTGGTGGCCAGCACCTGGTTGGAGGGGTCGGTGTGCATATAATACTGCTCGGAGCGCATGGCGAAGTCGGCGATGCCGGCGGTGATAGGGTGCGCTTGGTCCCGCACATTGACGCGGTAGTCGATGATGTTACCGGGGTGCGCCACCCATTGCCCGCCACACATAAATTGGTATTCGGTGTTGTTGCGGAAGGCGTCGGCCATGCCGCCGTGCCAGCCGCCGACATTGACGCCCCGCTCGCGCACGGCATCCAGCAAGCCAGCCTCTTGCTCGCGCGTGATGCTGCTCATGGTATAAACGGGCACGACCAGGTCGACGGCGTTCATCAGCTCGGCATCCAGAAAGCTGTCCAGGCTTTCGGATAAAGTAACGCGCAAGCCAGCCTCGCGCAGCAAGCCCGCGAACAAGTGGGATGTCTCAGTCGGGTCATGCCCCTGCCAGCCGCCATAGACGATTAAGGCATGTTTGCTCATGGCTGTCCTCTCCATTTCTGATTTCGGCTAGTGTAATCCGCGCGGCGAGCAGCTTGCAACAAATCAAGCACAAAGACCAGGGCAATCGCTCATGCCAGCAGCAAGATGCCAGCGAATGTCAGCGCGATGCCGACTGCCTGCGCGCGCCCCCAGGATGCCCCAAACATCGCCAGTCCGACCAAATACAAAATGATAATGCGCGAGTTGTCGATGGCGATAGCATAAGCGAGGTTGGGCGCTTTGGCATAAGCGACGAAGAGCGCGGCGTTGCCCAGCGTCGCGCAGACAATCACCGCGAGGATGAGGTGGCTGTGCCGCAGCGAGATACGCAGGCTCGACCGCTCGGCGAGGGCTGCGCCGAGAAAACCCAAGCCAGCCACTAGCAGCACGATGATCAGCGAGACTTCGCCACTCACGCCGTCGTCGTTGGCGAAGCGCACAAATATCGAGTTCAGCGCGAAAGACAAGCCGCCCAGCAGCGCCCAGCTCAACCAAGCCAGCGAGATATCTTTGCCGCGCATCTGCCAAGCGCCTGAGACCGCTAGTACGCCCGAAACGACCAAGACGATACCGCCCAGGCGCAGCGCTTCGAAAGGCGCGCCCAGCAGCAGCAGCGAATACACAAAGGTGATGATCAGCCGCCAGGACATCACAGCTTCCACATAGCCGATATTGTCTTGCAGGCGGATGGCGCGGTTGTAGGCGTAGTTGCCCAGCATGCTCGCCAAGCCCGAAAGCGTCAGCGGCAGGAGGTTGCGCATGACGGCGTCCATAGCGGCGGGGCGCAGGAAGAGCAAACCCAGCACCAACGTCGCGCCCAGCCAGGCATAGGTCATGAAAGTATTGATGGGGTAATGTCGCTGCAGCCGTTGGAAAACCAGCGCCTGCGCTGACAAACCCACAGCCGAGATGACCGCAGCCGTAAACCAGTCCATCTGCCCTGCCCCTATACACCTAGC
>VXNO01000127.1 GCA_009840575.1 Chloroflexota bacterium
CTTTGCGCGAAAGCATTGCTTGGATGCGCGGGCGCATGGGCTTCACGGAGCCACAACCCCCCAGCGAAAATTGAGGCTCATAGGATTTGCGGGCGAGTCACCGCCTCGCCCCTGCACTTCTCCCTATGCCTCCGCGCCTCTGCGGTGAATCTCCCCCTAGACCAGCTTACCCAGCGGATCCAGCGTCGCTTTCACCCGCGCCGCCAGCACATTTTCCAGCGGCAGCCCCAACAGCGGACAGGGCACATCCCCGCGCAGCAGCAGTCCGCGCAGTCCGTGCCGCGCCAGTACATCATCCAGCCAGCCCGCGTCTTCACAAGCCACAAAGCCGCTATTGCCCGCCAGCGTGTAGCGGCGATTTGCTCCATCCAGCGCGGCATCCAGCGCCAGCAACTGCCGTGGCGCCAGCGTAACTTTTGCCAGGCAGGGGCCATTTAAGCCCGCCAGACAATCCCAAAGCGACGACTCGTCCTGGATGACCTCGACCTGCTGCGGCGCAGTCGCCTTGCTTACAAATTGGCTGAAGCCTTCGACGCGCGCTGGCAAAGTCTCGCGGAAGCCGCCCAGCCGCGCCAGCAGCTCCGCGCCCACCGCGCCCGGCACAATATCCAGCGCATCCAGCTCGAAGCGGCTGCCGTTGAGGGCATAACTGGCTTCCAGCGCCGCCGCCAGCGCCTCATAGCGGAAGCGCAGGCTGCGAAATTGCGGCACATCGGGGAAGACCTTGAATGTCAGCTCGGTCATGATGGCGTATCTGCCCAGGCTGCCGACCAGGAATTTGGCTAAGTCGAAGCCGGCGGCATTTTTTACGACTTTGCCGCCCACAGTGTAGGCTTGCCCCGTGCCGTCAACGACTGACGCGCCCAGCACAAAGTCACGTGCGCCGCCGTAGCGATGCCGCCGCGAACCCGACAGGTTGCTGGCCACCGCCCCGCCGATGCTTGCGCTATCCGCCAGTAGCGGGTCAAAAGGCAGGTATTGCCCCTGCTCCGCCAGCGCCGCCATGACCTCGCGCAGCGCTGTACCTGCCCGCACAGTCAAAGTGAACTCTTGCGGCTGATAGTCGACGATGCCGCGCAGCCCCGACAGATCAAGCGCGGGCGCATCAACCTGGTGCAAAGCCGGCTTACTGCCTCGCCCGCGCACATGCAGCCGAGCATGAGCCTTCACAAATGCCTGAATATCTTTTTCGTTGGCAATCATTTTATCATTCGCGGGAGATTAGTCCCTGTCGCTCCAGCGGGTGCATGCCTTGCATTTTCAGCGCCGGCGCTTCGCCACTTGGGAACATCTTGCCGCGATTGGCGATCTCACGCGGGTCAATTGCCTGGCGCAGCGCCAACATGATATCCAGCTCGGCTTCGCTGAACATGGCTGGCATATAATCGCGTTTTTCGACGCCGACGCCGTGCTCGCCGGTGATGCTGCCGCCCAGCTCGACGCACATCGCCAGGATCTCGCCAGCCAGCGCTTCGGCTTTGCGCAGCGCGCCGGCCTCGCGCCCGTCAAAGAGAATCAGCGGATGCAGGTTGCCATCGCCAGCATGGAAGACATTCGCCACTTCCAGCCCATAAGACCGCTTCAGCGCATTAATTTGCGACAGCGCCTCGCCCAAGCGGCTGCGCGGCACCACGCCATCCTGCACGATGTAATCGGGCGAAAGCCGCCCCACCGCCGAGAACGCGCTCTTGCGCCCTTTCCAGATGCGCGCCCGTTCATCTTCGTTCTGCGCTGTGCGGATTTCGAATGCGCCAGAGTCCTCGATCAGTTCGCGCAGTTGGGTGAATTCCGCTTCGACCTGCAGCGCCTCGCCTTCCAGTTCGACGATGAGCAGCGCTTCGGCATCGGGATAATTCGCCCCCACGGTCTCGGCTGCCCGTATCGCCAGGCGGTCCATGATCTCAATCGCGCCCGGCAGCAAACCCGAAGCCACCACCCGCGATACCGCATCGCCCGCCCGCCCCAGGTAATCAAAAGCCGCCAGGACTGTGCGATACAGTTCGGGGATGGGCAGCAGGCGCAGGGTCATTTCCAGCGCGATGCCAAACAAGCCCTCGCTGCCCACAAACAGCCCGACCAGGTCGGGACCAATGCCGCAGCCATCCAGGCTTTCGCCGCCAAACTCGGTCAGGCTGCCATCCGCCAGCGCCACTTTCATGCCCAGGACATGGTTGCTGGTCATGCCATATTTCAAGCAGTGCGCGCCGCCGCTGTTAAAAGCGATGTTGCCGCCGATGGTGCAGATGGACTGGCTGGACGGGTCGGGCGCATAATACAAGCCAAAAGGCTGGGCGGCTTGCGAGATGTGCAGGTTGACCACGCCCGGCTCAACCACGGCGATGCGCTGCTGCGGGTCGATGCGCTTGATGCGGTTGAGTCGGTTCAGCGCGATGGTCAGCCCGTCAGCGATGGGCAGGCTGCCGCCCGACAAGCTGGTGCCGCTGCCGCGCGCCACAAAAGGCACACTATGCTCGTGGCAGAGACGCACAGTCGCGATGACTTCATCGGCATTTTCCGGCAGCACAACCGCGCCGGGCTTGGTCTGGAAGGCGGTCAGCGCGTCCGATTCATAAGGCAGCAGCTCGACATCGCGCGTCAATAGCCGCTCGCCAGGGTAGATTTTGCTGAGCGCACCAAGAAATCGGCGGTTCACGCTGCCCTCCTCACCGCAGAAGCGCCTAGCAGCGCCAGCAGGTTTTACGCCGCCGCCTCGAGCCGCGCCGCCACCTGTCGCGATAGCTTGCGCAGCGCCTGACGGGCAATTTGCTTGGCAGCCGCATCCAGCAGCCGTTGCCCCACGGCCGCGATCTTGCCGCCGATGCGCGCGTCACCCGCATAGCGCATGGTGGTCGTGTTATTCTCCTGGCTAAGTTCAATAGTGCCTGCGCCGGTTACATGCCCGGCGGGGCCTTTGCCCTCGACCAAGAGCCGATAACTCTGCGGCTCATTGATGTCCGCAAGTTCAAAGCTGGCTTCGAACTTGCCATTGACGGGGCCAACCCGCACCGCCAGCCGGCTTTGGTATTTGTTTTCGCCAATTTCTTCCAAACCCTGCGAGCCAGGGATGATGCTGCCCAGGACATCCAGGTCCATCAAGGCGTCCCAGACCAGTTGGCGTTCGCCTTGGAAATCATAGCTGCCTTCAATGTGCATGGGATTCTTCTCCTGCAAAAAAGTTCAGCGCCTGCTATTGTAGCGCGTTTTCTATTGTCTCGGGGCTGGGGCCTTGGCTAGCTCCGTTTGTAGGGGTAATTCTCCCGCCAGCGCGCCGCAGCCGCCTCGACCCGTTCGCGCTGGACTTCGATGCCGATGCCCGCGCCAGCCGGCACTGTCAACGTGCTATCCGCGCCCAGCACAAAGGGTGGCTCGCTGATATCTTCGGCGAAGTAGCGGTTGGTCGCGCTGATGTCACTGGGCAGGTTCACCGCGGGCAGCGCCGCAAAAGCCAGGTTGGCAGCTCGTCCCACACCCGTTTCCAACATGCCGCCTACCCACAACGGCAAGCCCGCCTCGACGCAGATGCCATAAATCTCCAGGCACTCGCTGAAACCGCCCACGCGCGCCGGCTTCAGGTTCAGCACGCCCAGCGCGCCGACTTGCAGCGCCAGCCGCAGGTCTCCCGCCGTCTTCACGCTTTCGTCCAGGCATACCCGTGTCTGCAACTGCGGCTGCAAGCGACCATGCTCATAAATGTCATCGTGCGAAAGCGGCTGCTCAATCATCAGCAGGTTGAACTCGTCCAGTTGTGTCAGATGTTTGGCGTCTTGGGGGCGATAATCGCTGTTGGCATCCAGCATCAACAGCAGATCCGGGTGCGCCGCCCGCACCGCCCGCGCCACATCAATATCCCAGCCGCGCTTGATTTTGAGCTTGACGCGCCCATAGCCCTCGTCCAGCCGCCGCTGTATCACTGCCAAAGTCGCTTCCAACGAGGGCTGTATACCGATGCTGACGCCGACCACCGCCGCGCCTTGCGACTCATGCCCGGGCGGCGCATAGCTGGCAAAAAGGTCGGTTAAGCGCAGGTCGTTAGTCTTGGCGAAGGCATCCCAGACCGCTGCCTCCAAGCCAGCGCGCGTATGGTGATTGCCACGAAAACGTCGCAGCAAAGCCGGCACCTCCCGCGGGTCCCGGATTTCCACGCCCAGCAGCGCCGGCACAAGGAACTCGCCCAGGATGTGCTGCGCCATCAGCGCGGTCTCGTAGCCATAGCCAGGCCAGAGCTCAATCGAGCATTCGCCCCAGCCGACCAGCCCGGCTTCGGTGGTCAGCTCGACCAAGAGCGCGACCTTGTCCGTCTCCGCGCCGAAGCTGGTTTCAAATGGCGCGAGGTAGGGCAGCAGCGCCGTGTGCAGGTTGATGGACTGGATGGTGATTGCTTTCATGCGCGTCTCCTCGTTGCATACGCGGCCAAGCATAGCCGAAACCGCTTGATGGGCTAAGGGGGGAAAGAAAAGAGGGTGATTGCCGGCAACCACCCTCTCAAATTGCGCTCACAGCGGCAATTCTTGGCTACTGCTCCATGGCGTCCAGCGCAGCTTGTTCTTCGGCGATGCGTTCCGGCGTGCACTCGATCCCGGCAAGGAATGCCAGGTCAGCGGCGCGCCGCTCTTCCAGCGGTATATCGGGCAGGCTGGGTGGAGTTCGGTTTTGTGTGCTTGCGCCGTTTTCAATTGAATAGTCCGCTAGGGACAGCAGCTCTTCTGAAAAACTGATGCCCGCCTCTGCGGCTGTGTCCAGGTTCAGCGCCACCCCCAGGCTGGGCAAGGCGTTGATGGCGAGAGCGGATATATCGATGTTTCTCTCAAGGTGCGCGGTCAGCATGCGCCCAACGACGACGCCCTCGCGATAAAAGTCATTGAAGCCAGCGCCGACATGCGCGCCCAGGTTGACATTTCCGACCACCGGCGAAAATACCGGTATGCCATATCCCGACGCCACCTCGACGATGCTAGGCGTGCCTCTGACTTCCAGGGAGCTGCCGGAGATCAAAATGGCTTCGACGCCTTTGTCCAGCAAGGTTTGCGTTGCGACTGGCACATCAGGCAGGCTGGTTATCGGCGCGGCTTCAACCGTCATGCCCAGCGCCTCGCTGTGCATGATGATTTGCTCCACGCCATTGACGCTGTTTGGCTCCGCCGCGTTCACCATGGTGCCGACCAGGCTAATATCCGGCTGCTGGGTGCGCAGCAGAGACACGATCTGCTCGAAGGGCACTCGCGCCTGCGTTCCCGCGATATGCGCCGGTTTTATGCAAGGCGCTTCCGCAATGCCGGCGGTATAGGGCGCGGATACGATGCTGAAGAGCACAAGCGGCGGCTGCTCCAGGTCTTGCGTGAGGTTCGCGGCGATCTGCGCCACCGGCGTCATCAGCGGCAGCAAGATGTCCGCCCCACGGTCCAGCGCATTTTCCACCATGATGTTGGCGGTTGGCAGGTCCATGCCGCCATTCCCCCAAATGATATTGATGCGCTCGCCTTCCAGATCTTCTTCGGCATTCAGCAAAGCGCGCTCATCGGCATTGATGAACTGGTAGGCTTGCAGCGTGTCCAGGATGCCTGTTCTTGTCAACTCATTCAGCGCTGTCCGTCCAAAGCGCAGGATGGCGATGGTGGGCTTGCCATCTCCTTGCGCCAATGCGACTGGCGTCATCAGCAATGACAGAACGATCAGGACTAGCAAGGTTTTCCGAAGCATTTCCAACTCCTTAGGTTATGCGAGTGACTATAGGCTTATTCAGACGCTTCGTCCAGCGCTGCCTGCTGCTCGGCGATTATCTCTGGTGTACATTCAAGCTGGGCGAGGAAAGCCAGGTCAGCGGCGCGGCGCTCTTCCAGCGGCATATCGGGCAGGCTGATGTCCGATTCTGGGTATTGGCGCGTGACACCCTGCGCGGACTGTCCATTTTCGACGATATAGGCGGCACCATCCAAAAGCGCCTGCGAAATCTCGACATCTTGCTGGTCGGCTGCGTCCAGGTTGACCGCAAAGGCAAAGTCTTCGCTTTCGTAGATGGCGGTTGAGCCGATATCTATATTACCATTGAGATGCCCAATCAGCATATTGCCGGCGATAGCGCCCTGCCTGTACAGCCCATAGAAGCCACCGCCGATCGTGCCGCCGCGATAGGCGTTCTGGGGCGCGGAAAAGACGACTGGCAAGCCATAATCGTAGGACAGCGACAAGAGCAGGCTGAAGCCTTGGAAGGTGAAGATGGGGATGATGATGGCCTCCGCGTCTTGGTCAGCCAGGTTTGCCACTGCTTGATACAAATCGGGCGAGGCGAAGATAGGCTCAGCCACGATGTCCAAGCCGAGCGACGCGCCGATTTCGCTAATCCGCTCCACGCCAACCACGCTGGCGCGCTGCTGTGGCGAATAGATCGCCCCCGCTACTTGCATGTCCGGGTCTTGCATCAGCAGCAAAGGCACAATGTCTTCGTACCTGGTCACGGGCACGGTACCGATGACAAAGTCGGGTTTGACGCAGGAAGATTGGGCGACGCCGGTGATGTAGGGTCCCGAGGTTACGGTGAAGATCAGCTTGGGCGGGTCGCTGAATTCGCGCAGGGCATAATAGACGATTTGAGTCATCTGGGTGGTGAAAGTGATGAAGACATCGGCGTCTTTGTCGAGGGCTTCATCAATCAGGGTATTCGCCTCCAGGCGGTTAAAGAGCGCATCGCCGTAGAGGATATTGATGCGCTCGCCTTCAATTGAGCGCTCCTCATCCAGCAGCGCGCGCTCATCAGCATTGATGAAGCCGTAGACTCCCAGCATATCCAGGATGGCTTTTTCCGCTAAGGCGACATTGCTGGAATCACCCCATTTCAGCCAGGCGATGGTCGGCTTGTCATCGTCCTGCGCGCTGGCGAGGGGCGCGATTAGCAGCCATAGCAAAATCAGCGGGAGTATAGCTTTTATTGTCACCTTAACCATCCAAAACCTAGACAAGTGATTGCGCGGCGAGCGTGTTCGCTTCCTGCCTGGTCAGGCAAAAAGGCGCGCGCCACTCAGCCAGTATAATGAATTATCCAGTTCGATTATAGCACTTATTGGCTGCTGCCAATGCGTCAATTGTACGGCTGAGCATTTAGATGTCCAGTCCGTCCACCGCCAGCGCATACTCATCCAGCTTGTCGCAAAGCTCGGCAAAGACCTCGCGCGCGCCTTGGGGCGGGGCGAAATCGGCGCTGTCCACCGATTCAAAGAGCGCATTCAGCTTCTCATGCAAGCCGCTGGCATACAGCTGCGACTCCGTGTAGCCAATGTTCATCAACAGCGGCAACAGCGCTTCCACGCCAGCATCGCCGCGTCGTTGCGCGAGTTGGTTGATTAGCGCATTGTTCTGCGAAATGCGCTCGCATATCTCCAGCAGCATATCCCGCTGGGCAGCCAGGTCGGCGGCGCTGGTACTTACACGGGGGTCGGGCAGCAGGCGAAAATACTGGCGGCTGCTTTGCCCGCCCGCGACCAGCTCGGCTGTGTATTCGCCAGGCAGGATCATAGGGCCATCCGCGCGCTCCCAAGCTCCGTCAATGCCCGCCACTGACAGCGCGCCGGGATAACGCAGATTCCAATGAAAGCGGTTGAGCCCCGGCTCGGCTGGCAAGTCCGCCCCGCTGTAGCTGCGCGCCAGTTCGCCATTCGCATCGCGGATATGCAGTGTCACTTCGCGCTCCTCCGCCAGCCAATACTGGAAGACGATGCCGGGCGGCGGGTTTTGCCCGGCATTCAAAAAGGTCGGCTCGTCATCGCCCTCGTTGCTGATGAAGCCGGCGTTGCTCGTGCCCACGCCACCGTAATTGACCATGTCTTCGCCAAAATGACTATCCCAGTTGCCAAAGCCGGGGTAGCTGCGCATCCGTACCTTGGGCGCGGGCGCGAACAAATAACAATCCGCCACCGCCAGCCCCGCCGCCACCTGCTGCAGGGGGCTCAGGTCGTCCAGTATCCAAAAAGACCGCCCATGCGTAGCCACCACCAGCGCGCGGTCTTTGATGACAAAGTCGTGAATGGGGGTGATGGGCAGGTTGCCGCCCAGCAGCTGCCAAGCCCCGCCATCATCAAATGATACATAGATGCCCGTCTCTGTACCCGCGTAGAGCAGCCCGCGCTGATTGGGGTCTTCGCGGATGACGCGCGTGAATTCATGCTCGGGGATACCCGCGGTGATGCGCTGCCAGCTCGCCCCGTAGTCGCTCGTCTTGTAGAGGTAGGGGCGCGTATCGTCCAGCTTGTAGCGGGTCGCGGCCAAGTAGGCTGCGCCGGCTTGATGCGGCGATGGCTCAATGATGCTGATGAGCGCCCAATCGGGCAGGTCGGGTGGGGTGATTTCGCGCCAGTTGCGCCCGCCATCCCGCGATAGATGCGCCAGCCCGTCGTCCGTGCCCGCCCAGAGCACGCCCGCTTCATGCGGGCATTCCGCCAGCGCGAAGATGGTGCAATAGACCTCCGCGCCGGTGTTGTCGCGCGTGATGGGACCGCCCGACGCCCGCAGTTTGTCGGGGTCATTGCGTGTTAGATCCGGACTTAGCGCCTCAAAGCTCGCGCCCAGGTCGGTCGAGCGGTGCAGATGCTGGCTGCAGACATAGAGCGTGTCATTATCGTGCCGCGAAAAATGGATAGGGAATGTCCATTGAAAGCGGTATTTCAGCTTCTCCGCGCCGACGCCCCAGCCGTAGAGCTCGGGCCAAGGGGTGATGATCCATTTTTGCCCGGTGCGGTCGTTGTACTGCGTCATCAGGTCATTGTAAGCGCGCTGCCCGATGGGTCCCGAAGCGACCACAATGACGGGGTCATCGGGCTTGATAGCGATATAGCCGCTTTCGCCGCCGCCGGGCGCGTACCAGTCGCGTTCGTGAATCGCGCCATCGACCGTCGCGCTGGGCAGGCTGATGGCGGTGTTGTCTTGCTGAGAGCCATAGACGCGGTAGGGGAAATCGTCATCGGTGCAGACATGATAAAGCTGCGCGGTGGGCTGGTTGTAGATAGATGACCAGCTTGCGCCGCCATTAAAAGACACGCATGCGCCGCCGTCATTGCCTTTGACGATGCGCTGGTTGTCGGCTGGGTCAATCCACATGGCGTGTTCATCGCCGTGCGGGGTAGGCATCTGCGTGAAGCTGTCGCCAGCATCGGTGGATTTCCAGCAGCCATAATTCTGCACATAGACAGTGTCGGCGTCTTGCGTATCGGCGGTGATGTGCATGTAATACCAGGGGCGCGTGCGCAATAGCGATTGTTCGCTGCCGCGCGCCCAGCTTTCGCCATAATCATCCGAGCGAAAGACCGCGCCGTCTTCAGCCTCGACCACTGCCCAGACGCGTCCCGGCTTGACCGGCGATACAGTCACGCCGATTTTGCCCAGTAGCCCGGTCGGCAAGCCGGCATGGCGCGAAATATCTTGCCAGCTATCGCCCCCGTCCATACTGCGCCACAAGCCACAATCCTCGCCGCCGCTGTCGAGTTTGTGCGGGTAGCGCTGCGCCTGCCATATCGCCGCGAACAAAATGCGCGGATTGTTATTGTCCAGCGCGACATCGTGGCTGCCCGCGCGGACGCTCTTGTGCAAGACCAACTGCCAGCTTGCCCCGCCGTCCTGGCTGCGATAGACGCCGCGTTCTTCGCTCTGCCCGAAAGCGCGTCCAAATGCCGCCACATACACGGTATCCGGGTCTTGAGGATGGACGACAACCTTGCCGATGTGCCGCGTTTCTCTTAAGCCGATATGCTGCCAACTGCGCCCGCCATCGCTGGATTTGTAGACGCCATCGCCGTGCGAGACATTGCCGCGGATGGTGCTCTCGCCCGTGCCGGCATAGAGAATCCGCGGGTCGGACGGCGCGACAGCCAATGCGCCTATTGCCGCCGTGCCAAAATAGCCATCGCTGATATTGCGCCAGTACAAGCCGCCATCGCTGGTCTTCCAGACGCCACCCGCGCAAGCGCCAAAATAGAAGGTATGTTTCTGCTCGGGGTCGCCCGCCACTGCCACCACGCGCCCGCCACGATGCGGCCCGATGCAACGCCATTTGAGCTTGGCAAGCAGCTCGCTCGTCAGTTTGTCAGTCATGCCTTTTCCTTTTGCTGTCTGCGCCAGGATTGTGATTCATTCAGGCTGATAACACAAGCAATCAGTCAGGGATAGGCAGGGCGGTCGCATCAAATGTTTAACCACAGGGTGCACCGAGAGGGAAGTCATTTCGGGCGAGTCACCGCCTCGCCCCTACTCTACTGTGTATCCTCCGGGGCGACAAGCGCAGCAGCCGCGCCATCGCATAAATCAAGGGGATGACAGTGATGCCGAGCAGGATGTTGACGCCGCTGACCGCGAATTCGTTTAATTGCAGCGCCGCGACCAGCAGCGGGAAAAGTGGCGGGCGCAGCAGAAACAGGTTGTCGCTGAAGCTCAAATCGCCTTGCGCGATCAGCTACGCGCCAGCCCGATAGAGAATGTAATCGTCCAGAATATACGGTAGCAGCGATGGCTCGTAGATGGCAGCGGCATATAAAATTCGCAGCAGCAAGCCGAAGACTGTAATTACCAAGAGCGCCAGACGGGGGCGCGAAAGTGCTTGAGATAAGAGCAGCATCGCAGGTTGTTTTGTCATTCAGCAAGTCGCAATGTTTGGCTACAACGAAATAGGTAGACGAGTCAGCGACTCGCTTCTATGGCTACGCTCCTATGTCGGTGATATTTGCTGGCGGCATCATCATACCGTCGTTGGCGAGGAATTCCAGCGCATCGTAATAATCGCCGACGCCATTATCATCGACGTAGCCGACGCGGCATTCGCTGATTTTCTCTGCGCCGAATTCGTCTAGCGCGGCACGCAGTTGTTCCAGGAAGTCTTGCCGACTAGAAGATTCGATGCCGACAGGTACTACATCAAGGTAACGAACTTCGACCAATTTGCCGTAGCTGAATCCTCGCACTTGTCGACCGCCAGGTTCAAAGAGCGCGAATTGCTTCTTTTTCATCATTTGATCCTGTGCTCGTACCACTCCTGCACATACCTCCAATATAACATCGGTGAGACAAGAAGTACATATCTCTCCTCGCCTACCTTGTAGATGTCGAACAGCACTTGCTTCTGTTTCGTTGCCGCATCGTGTGGGATGAAGCCCATGCTTTCGACTTCTACTTTGACGTTGTTCTGGTCGTTCTTGGTCTGTTTTCTGTCCAAATCCAAACCATGATCGAGCATATTTCGTATAACTTCCGCGACCCTTCGGGGATCCCAGCCAAAAGGCAATTCATGCTCAAGCCTCTCTCCCATGATCAGCTTGAAGCCATGCTCGAAGCGGGC
>VXNO01000158.1 GCA_009840575.1 Chloroflexota bacterium
CCCCCCCCGCCCCCCCCCCCCCCCCCCCCCCCCCCCCCCCCCCCCCCCCCCCCCTATACGCCGACAAATCAACAGCATTTCGCCAATGCTCGTATTCTCAGAAAAATAGATACGTGTCGGGTCGTGCGATGTGATTATCGTATCTACATGAAAGCGCTCTGCCAGGAATTTTCGTATGCCCAACGCGGAAGCATTCGTTGCTGTTACTAGAGGCAAAATCGCTGCAATCACGCCATGCCTTTGCTTTGCGATATGTTCAGCCAGTACCAGAAAAGCGTTGCCATTGCTGGACAAATGCACCGGCTGCCCGTCAAACAGTTCCTTCTCGCGCGCTTTGAGAAGCGCCTCTTGCTCCCTGTCAAACTGGTCATGGCGCAGGCTGTCGCGGGTGAAGGGCGGGTTCATGATGACCAGGTCGGCGGGCTCGGCTTCGCTGGCTTCGCGCTGGCTTTCGATCTGGGCGACGCCGGTGGGCCAGCCCAGCAGTCGCGGCTGGTTCTCGCGGCTGAGCAGCTCCAGCGAACCCAGGTAGGCCGCGCCATCCTCCACACCCAGCAGGGCGCGGAAGATCTTCATTTTGTTGAAGGTGGTGGTCGGCGAGAGCAAGCCCAGCGTTGTCGCCGCCAGGTGCGTGGCGGTCAGGTTGACATCGTAGCCGGTCAGCACGTCTTCGATGACCGTTTTGGCGATTTGCTCGCGGTCGGCTCTGCCGGATAAATCACGGATGCGCTCGGCGGCTGCCATGAGTAGCGTGCCGGTGCCACAAGCCGGGTCGCTGATGCGCAGTTGGGCGATGGCGTCCGGGTCGTCCCAATCGCAGCCATCTTCGCGGATAGCCAGGTTGGCCAGCAGGGTGGCGGCGGCGGTGGTGGTATAGAAGGAGCCATCATAGCGGGCGGTTTCCAGCACTTTATGAAAGATGCGCCCCAGCAAATCATGCCGCAAGCCGACGATATTGCGCAGGACTTGCAGAGCGGCTTTGGCGACGCCGCGCGCGGCTTCGGAGTAGCTGTGGTCATGGGCGCAGCCGTGCAGGGCGTTGCGGGCGGTGGCGAAGATAGGCTTGTAATCGACCACCAGCCACAAGCCCCAAGCCTGATAAAAGGCGTCGATGGGGTCATCGCTGGCGGCGCAGATACTGGCTCGTTGCGGGGGCCAAGCGCCGGTGTAGGGAGTGGGCGGATCCTGGCGATTATCCAGGCGGGCGGGGATGTCATCGCGCACGGTATCCAGCCGCGCATGGAACATCACGGCGGTGGCGATGACCAGCAGGGCGCGTTTTGCGGCCTGGTTGTAACGGCTGGTCTGCGTGCTGCCGAGCTCGATTCGCTGCGCCTTGCCCGCGGGCAGGTCGAGGCTGGCCGCCAGGTCGCGCTTTTGGCTTTCGCTTAAGCGGGCGACGGCGCGGTCGAGGCTGAAGGACAGCCGGGCGGCGATTTTGTCTGGCTCGCCGAGTTGGGCGGGCACCTGGCGGATGACGCTGGCAAGCTGGGCGATGCCGCTGCGCTCCCACTTGGCTTTGGCGGCGTGGCTGCGGTCGCCGGGCGCGCGCAGGGTATGCAGCAGCTCACAGTTCGATAGCTGGCTGGCGGACTGGAT
The DNA here is from genome assembly GCA_009840575.1 of Chloroflexota bacterium. Classification (GTDB taxonomy): domain Bacteria; phylum Chloroflexota; class Anaerolineae; order Aggregatilineales; family Phototrophicaceae; genus UBA6055. The sequence goes on from VXNO01000158.1 coordinate 1,600, forward strand.
TCCGTCCGGGTAGCAGATGGCGATGGCGCAATCGACCAGTTCGTCGCGCAGGCGGCTGTCGGCGTCTTTGATGGCTTCGGCGCGCTTCTGTTTGGATGCGCCTTGTTCGGCTTCCAGCGCGATTTTGAGGTCGTCGAAGTCCACCTGGATATCGAGTCGTTTGCCGCCGGCTTGCTTGCTTTCGGGGCGCGCGTCCAGCCCTTGCCGGGCTAGCAATTCCGCCAGCCAGGTATTCAGTGTGCTTTCGTACATTTGCTTTGGCATGGCTGTATCGCCTTCAAAGCTTGATGCCGCGATACAGCTCCGCCAGCGGCAGTTCAATGTTCAGCGCCGGCAAGGGGACGATCGCCGCTATGTCGCTATATTCGCTGCCCAGCCAGCGCTTGCCTTGCCGGGCGTACATTTCTAGGAAGGGGCGAAGCTGGTCAAACAGCAGTACCATTTCCAGCGACTCGATACCCTGATAAAAGCTCAGCTTGTCGCCGCGGTCGAAATTGATCGTAGACGGTGAAGTAACTTCGGCGACCAACACGGGATTATGCAGGACAAGCGAGCGTTCGTCAGTTTCACACGCGCCACAGATGACGCTGACATCCGGATAAAAGTAGCGCGTCAGGCTGACCTGGTGACGCACCTGGACCGCATACACTCGGCAGCCTTTGTCTAGCAAACGCCGCATGAGCGCGAAGCTCGCGTTCATTATGATATCGCCGTGATTGACCGTTCCGCCTGTCATCGGATAAACCTCGCCGTCAATGTATTCGTGTCGGGTTTCGCTGGCTTCATCCAAGTCGAAGTAGTCCTCGACAGTCATATAGTCAGTGCGTTCGCGGATTATCGTCATCGCTATGCCTCGTTGGCTCGCTGCAAGAACAAGGTTAACGTTTGCGGATTTCGGCGCAGGGCGGGCTCGCTAAGCAAAGGCCGGGATGATCTTCTCGCCATATTCCGCCACGATGCGCTCTTCTTCGCCGCACATCAGGTAGATGTTGAATTGCGTTACGCCCGCCGCTTCCAGCGCTTTCAGCTTGGCGATATGCGCATCGACGCCCCCCAGGATGCCAAAGGCGTCGACGATGTCTTCACTGATGAAATCGAGGTGCTCGGCGTCTTTGTTGGCGTGTTCCTTGTAATCGTAGCCCCTGCGCCCTTCGATGTAGGTGGTCAGGCTGGCGGGGATGTCAGGGCTTTCCATGCCATAGCGCTCGACGATATCCGCTACATGGTTGCCGACCATGGCCGGGAACCAGCGGGTTTGTTCGCGCGCCTTGCCCATATCGCCGATCCAAACTGGCGCTGCCGCCATAATCTGATAGTTCGACATATCCTTGCCAATCGCAGCCCCGCCGGCGATTGCCTGCTGCGAGAACCAGCGCGCCAGGCCGGGGTCAGCCAGTTGGATGACCAAGCCATCGCCACTGCGCCCCGCCCCTGCCAATGCCCGTGGACCATAGGCCGCCACCCAAATCGGCAGCTTGTAGCCATTCGCCCAGGTCAGTTGCGCGCTGGCATCGTCATAAGCGACGTCATCGCCACGCGCAAACCCCCGCAGCGCCTCGGCAAAGCGCTCCATATTCGCCACAGTCATCGGCTTCCTGCCCAACATGCGCCGCGAACTATCGCCGCGCCCGATGCCGACTTCGATGCGGTTGCCGCTTTGCAGCGCCAGGGTCGCGAACATGCTGCCCGCCACTGACCATTCGCGCACGCCGGGATTGGTAACCAGCGGGCCAAAGATCATCGTGTCGGTATGCGCCATGCACTGCGCCATGGTCAGATAACAATCGCGCCACAAGACATGCGAATCGAAAAACCAGCCGTATTTGAAGCCCGCGACCTCGGCTTGCTTGCAGAGCGCGACCGTGCGCTTCGGGGAAATATCGCCTTTGAATGTGATGCCAAAGTCCATTTTTATTGTCCTCCTATTTCTGCTGGTAAGCCCCTCCCTCATTTTTGGGGTCTCGTAGACACTGACTAGTCGGGGGAGGGGGTTTGGGCTAGGGGGCTAGCCTACGCTGACTGTATCCTGCACCAGCGCGCTGTATTGGTCGGGGCGGCGGTTGAAATAAAAATGCCAGGTATCGCGCACTTGCTGGATCATGCTCAGGTCGAGGTCGCGAATGACCAGTTCTTCTTCATAGGCGCTGCCCAGCTCGCCGATGAATTCGCCGCGCGGGTCACAAAAATAGCTTTCGCCATAGAAGTCGCCATCGTCAGGGCCTTCGATGCCGACGCGGTTGATGGTGCCGACGAAGTAGGTATTGAAGATGGCGTGCGAGGTCTGCTCGATGCGCCAGAGGTGCTGGCTGAGCCCGCGGGTGGTGGCGGAGGGGATGAAGACCATCTCCGCGCCATTCAGCCCCAGCGCCCGCGCGCCTTCGGGGAAGTGGCGGTCGTGGCAGATGTAGACGCCGACCTTGCCCACGGCGGTATCAAAGACCGGGTAGCCCAGGTTGCCGGGTCGAAAGTAAAACTTCTCCCAGAAGCCCGGCAGGTGCGGGATGTGCGTCTTGCGGTATTTGCCCAGGTAGCTGCCATCGGCATCGATGACGGCGGCTGTGTTGTAATAGACGCCGACGCCATCGCGCTCATAGACCGGCACCACCAGCACCATATTCAACTCAGCAGCCAGGGCGCAGAAGCGCTGCGTGGTGGGCCCGTCTGGCACTGGCTCGGTGAAGCTGTAGAATTGCGTGTCTTGCACCTGGCAGAAGTAGGGGCCATAGAATAACTCTTGGTAGCACATGATCTGCGCGCCTTGTTCGGCGGCTTCGCGGCTGTAGCGGATGTGCTTGTCGATCATGGAAGACTTGTCGCCGGTCCAAGTGGCTTGCAGCAGGGCGGCGCGTATGATTCGTTTGTTGCTCATGTTGGTTTTGTCCTTTCGCTGTCGACTACTTTTCTCATCCCTGCGCTAGCGCCGCGTGTTCCCTGCCGCATCGTTCCAAGGTTCGTTGCGCCGCGCGGACGTTGATCTTGGGCGCGACATCGGCATAAAAGCGCGCTGCCACCGCTGCAGCCGCCGACTGGCTGTTCGCTGTGCTTGCGTCCAACTCCAGCGCATAATCGGCTGCGTCCAGACCATGGATCGGCTCCAGCGTGATTTCCAGTACATTTTCGCGGCGCGCCCGCTCCAGCTTGCGGCGGCGTTTTTCGGCTGCTCGCGCTTTATCCGCCGCGCCGATGCGCCCATACCACTCGCCAAGCCGCGCTTCCAGCTTGATGGCATGGCTCATAATTGCGCCGAAGGTATTCAGTGAAGCCATGGCTTATATCCACCGCTCGATGACGATTTTGCGCTCGGTGAAGAACTCAATCGAGTCCATGCCCTGCCCGTGCAAATCGCCGAAGAAGGAGTCTTTTTGCCCGCCGAAGGGGAAGGATGCCGAGGGCGCGGCCACGCCGATATTCACGCCGATGTTGCCCGCGTTGACGCTGTATTTGAATTCGCGCGCATGCCGCCCATTGCTGGTGAAGATGCTGGCGGCATTGCCATAGCGGCTCTGGTTGATGATAGCGACCGCTTCGTCAAAGTCCGCCGCCTTCATCAGTGAAAGCACAGGACCAAAGACCTCTTCGGTAGCCATGACGGTATTGGGCTGCACATCGGCGATGAGCGTGGGGCCCACCCATGACCCCCCTTCATAACCAGCCACCTGCAAGCCGCGCCCATCGACCACGACTTCCGCGCCTTCGTCTTCGCTCTGGGCGATCATGGCTTCAATACGCTGCTTTGCGCCATCGCTGATGACTGTACCCATCTGCGAGGTCTCGTCCAAGCCATAGCCGACCTGCAACCCCGCTACCTGGCGGGCGAGCTCGTCTTTGAGCTGGTCGTAGGCATCGCCCACGCCCACCGCCACTGCCGCAGCCAGGCAGCGCTGCCCGGCACAGCCATAAGCCGCGCCCAGGATGTTGCTGACGCTGGCTGTCATATTGGCATCGGGCATGACAGCAATGTAATTTTTTGCGCCGCCCTGCGCCTGCACCCGCTTGCCGTTGCGCGTGCAAGTCTCGTAGATGATCTTTGCCACCGGGCTGGAGCCGACGAAAGATACGCCCGTCACCTCCGGGTGTTCCATCAGGGCAGCCGCGCTGGGCACGCCACCATTGACCAGGTTGACCACGCCCTCGGGCAAGTCCAGCTCATCCAGCAGCTCGAATAGCAGTTCGGTGCTCAGCGGCGTCTGTGGCGATGGCTTGAGGATGAAGGTGTTGCCACAGGTGATGGCGGTGGGCAAGAACCACAGCGGCACCATGAAAGGAAAATTGAAAGGCGTGATGGCGGCGAAGACCCCAGCCGGCTGGCGCACAGTCGTCTCATCAATGCCGCTGCTGATGTCTTCCAAGCCATCGCTGCGCATCAACACGGGCACGCTCATGGCGAAGTCGATGCTCTCGACGCCGCGCCGCACTTCGCCACGGGCTTCGTCCATGGTCTTGCCGTGTTCGCGCACGACAATTTGTGAGATGTCTTCAAAGCGCTCTTCGACCAACACTTTGAAATGGTGCATATACTGCGCGCGCACCAGCACCGGCGTACTGCGCCATTCGTCAAAAGCCGCCCGCGCCGCCCGCGCCGCCACATCGACATCAGCTGCAGTCGAATCGGGGCAATGCGCCAGCAACTGACCGGTGGCGGGATCATGCACGGCCAGGCTGGCTTTGGAACCGGCAGCGACCCAGTCGCCATTGATATAATTCTGGATTATTCTGCTCATGTTGCGCTCCTTACTCCCTGCGCTGGGAAATAGATTGTGTCGGCATAATCATACTGATTCTAGCACAGCGGGCGGACAGGCGGAAGTTGCGGCGGGTATTTTTTGCACCGCTGGCGGATATGCGCTAGGCTATCCGCTACTTGCACGAGCCACCAGCTAGCGAACGGAGCTGCCTATCGCAATTTTGACTTTGGCGATCAGCACAACTATTTCAAGCTAAGGAGCGAATCATGAACAAGCAAATCGGCAATTTCTCGCGGCGCGACTTCCTGAAGGCGGTCGGCGCTTTGTCCGCCGGGCTGGCTGCCAACCCGCTGCTGCACAGCAACATCCGCGCCTTTGCCCAGGACGTCGCCGCGCAGCCACCCATCACCGTCCTCATCAACGACTCGCCCTGGTTCCCCGGCTTCGCGGCGATGGTCGAGCTTTACACCGAAACCACCGGCAACCAGATTAACCTGGATGTAACGCCCTTCCCCGGCATGCTGGATAAAACACGTAACGCTGTGCAAGCTGGCGAAAGCGAATACGACGCGGTCGCCATCACTGAGCAGAACATCCCCTTCTTTTACAAATCGGGATTGCTGCGCCCCATCACCGATATCGATGCCGATTTCTCGCTTGATGAAAATATCATCAGCTATGGCGATGCGGCGCGCTGGGATAGCGACCTGGGCGTCAATGGTCCCATGGGCACTATCCTCGGCGTGCCTATCAACGGCAACATCCAGCTTTATTATTATCGCCGCGACCTCTTCGATGAGAACGGCATCGAGCCGCCCAAGACCTTCGATGAGATGGAAGCCATCGCCGAGCAGCTGGGCAGGCCGCCGCGCATGTTTGGCAACGCCAATCGCGCCAACCCCATCTGGTGGGAATTCGGCGCTTATGTCGATAGCTACGATGCCGAATATGTGCGCCTGGAAGCTGATGGCAGTTGGTCGGTGGGTTTCGAGCGCCCCGAAGGCTTGGAAGCGGTCAATCGCTGGCTGCGACTGGGGCGTGATTGGGCACCGCAGAATTATGCCGACCTCGGCCAAGGCGATTTGTTGGCGCTGATGGCCAGCGGACGCCTCGCCCAGGTGCACATGGTGGGCGCGGCCGCGCCGAACTATGACAACCCGGATATCTCGGTGGTCGGCGGCAACATGGGCGCGACCGTCGTACCCGGCGTAACTGCCGAAGCCCGCTCGCCACGCACCGGCATGTGGGTCATGTGCCATCCCGACAACCTGCCCGATGAGCGCGCTGCCGCTGGTCTGGAATTTGTCAAGTGGCTGACCACCAAAGACAACCAGTTGGCTTATGCCAAAGCCGGCGCTATCCCAGTCCGTCAGGACACTTATGAAGAACTGGCGACTGACCCGGTCGTCGGCTGGTGGACGAGCGCCTTTGCCGAGAGCACGCCCTTCCTGCACCCGGAGACGCGCCTGCCCGAGACGCCGCTCATCCGCGACAGCGTAACCACCCGCATGGCGCAAGCCTATGTCAACGAGATAAGCGCCGACGAAGCCGTCTCGCTGATGGCGTCCGAAGTCCGCACCGTCATGGAAGACGCTGGTTATACGGTGTCCTAGATAGCGGAAGAAGTGATTGTGGGCGGCATGAACTGTCGCCCCTACACCGACCTTGCGTAGGAGACCGATGGGCTTAGGGACTTTGCCTCCCCCCGACTCTTCGGGGAGATTGAAGGGGGTTAATTGGCGCAGCCGGCTCTTCGGCGCGGGCAGCTTTAAGCTGTGGGCGCTGTTGCCGCTGTTGGTCGTGCTGGTCATTTTTACCTTGCTGCCTATCTTGCAGCTATTGCAGATGAGCGTCTCCGAGTTGGAATTCGTGGAGGGCGAGCTGGTCTCGGAGTTCATCGGCTTGGGGCAGTTGGACAACCTGGCAAAAGACCCCATCGCCGGCATCGCGCTGAAGAACACCCTGGTCTTCGTGGTGGCGGTAGTCATCATCGAGACGGTCACTGGTTTCTGCCTGGCGGTGGCAATCAGCCGCACCAAGACGTTGTCCATCCTCTATCGCAGCGTCGTCATCATCCCGCTGCTCATCCCGCCGGTCGCTATCGGCACGATGTGGTCGCTGATGTATGACTACAATTATGGGCTATTCACCACCATTTTGATCGAGTTGGGCGTGCAGTATCCACCACTGTGGACCGCTGATCCCGATCTGGCGCTGATATCGGTCATCATTGTCGATGTCTGGCATTGGACGAGCTTCATGTTTTTGATCATGCTGGCTGGCATCGAGTCCATCCCGCCGTCCCTGCTGGAAGCCGCCCGCGTGGATGGCGCGACTGAGCTGCGCGCCATCCGCTATGTCATCCTGCCCATCATGGCACCGACGATTTTGGTGGCGATGCTGCTGCGTACCATCCTGGCATTCAAGGTCTTTGACCAGATCTTCGTGCTGACATCGGGTGGCCCCGGCACCGCTACCCAGGTCATCAGCATGCACATTTACAAGGTCTTCAGCGAGCAGTTTCGGCTGGGTTATGCGGCATTTCTGTCGCTGATGGTGGCGGCATTCATGTTCATCTTCGTGGCATTTTATTTGTGGGCGAGCCGAGTCCTGCGGAGGCGCTTCGGATGAAACAAGGCGCTCCCTCGAAAATCGCCCTGAACCTGTCGCTGCTCTTCGTTGTCTTTCTCATCCTCTTCCCGGTCTTCTATATCGTGCAGACCTCGCTGAAGAGCATGGCGGATGTCTATAGCGGCAGCTTCTTCTTTGAGGCGAAGATGATGAATTATGAAGAGATCTTCACGGGCAGCCGCAGCAACTTCGCCGAGTTGACGCGCAACAGCCTGATCGTCTCTTCCAGCGTGGCGCTGATTTGCGGGGCGATTGGCTCGCTGGCGGCCTATTCGCTGGCGCGTCTCAGTTGGCAGCGCTGGGTGGCGGGCGGCATCATCGTCTGGCTGCTCTTCATCAACATGATGCCGCCCATCGTTTTTGTTACGCCCTATTATCTATGGGCGCGCGCGGCGGGAATCTACGATACGCCCGCGGCTGTCATCATGGCGCATGTCGTGCTGAATATGCCGCTGGCGGTGATTATGATGATGAACTTCTTCGCCGAAGTACCCAAAGAGCTGGAAGAAGCCGCCGTCATTGATGGCTGCACGCAATGGCAAGCCTTCCGCCTGGTCATTCTGCCTATCGTGCGCCCGGGCTTGGCGGCTATGGCGGTGCTGGTCTTCGTCTTTAGCTGGAAAGAGTTCCTGTTTTCGCTCTCGCTGACGACCACCAGCGCCGGGCGCACCATCCCCGTGGGCATCGCCAACTTCGTGCAGGAGTTCAACATCCGCTATGGCGAGATGGCGGCTGGCTCCTTCGTGGCGATGATCCCGGCGCTGATTTTGGTGCTGCTGGCGCAACGCCACATCATCAAGGGGCTGACGGTCGGCGCGGTCAAGGGCTAACGCGGACAGGACAACGAAAGGAGCGCGCTGATGAAAGCCATCCTGCTGATGTTTGATACGCTCAACCGGCGCATGCTGCCGCCCTATGGCAACGACTGGGTGCACGCGCCCAACTTCCAGCGCCTGTCCGAGCGCAGCGCCACCTTTGACAATTGCTATATCGGCAGTATGCCCTGCATGCCCGCCCGCCGCGAGCTGCACACCGGGCGCTACAACTTCTTGCACCGCAGTTGGTCGCCGCTGGAGCCCTTTGACGATTCCATGCCGCAGCTCCTGCGCGAAAACGGCGTCTACAGCCACCTGGTAACCGACCATGTGCATTATTGGGAAGACGGCGGCGCGACGTACCACAACCGCTACAGCAGCTACGAACTCGTCCGTGGACAAGAAGGCGACTTGTGGAAAGGGCATGTCGAGCCAAAAATCGAGATTCCATTTGATACGCGCTCGGCGGGCGACCCGACCTTCCCGTCTGAATCCTGGCGGCAAGACTGGATCAACCGCAGCTATATGCCCCAGCCCGAAGACCAGCCCCAGGCGCGCACCTTCTCACTGGGCATGGAGTTCATCCGCGATAACGCCACCGCCGATAACTGGTTCTTGCAAATCGAAACCTTCGACCCGCACGAACCTTTCTTCAGCCATGCCGAGTTCAAACAGCTCTACCCGCAACTTGCCGACCAGCCTGAGCCAGGCTTGCCAGTCGATTGGCCCAGCTACAAACCGCTGAGCGAATCGCCGGAGTATGTGCAATATATGCGCTATCAATATACGGCGCTGCTTTCCATGTGCGACCGCTACCTGGGGCGCGTCCTGGATTTGATGGACGAATTGTCGCTGTGGGACGACACCATGCTCATCGTCTGCACTGACCACGGCTTCCTGCTGGGCGAGCACGACTGGTGGGCGAAGAACAAGCAGCCTTGGTATCAGGAACTGGCGCATACGCCGCTTTTCATTTGGGACCCCCGCAGCCGCATCGCCGACCAACGCCGCGAAGCGCTCGTGCAGATGATCGACCTGCCCGCCACCTTGCTGGATTATTTTGGTCAACCGCTGCCTGCGGATATGCAAGGGCTGCCTCTAGCCGAGACAATCGCCGCCGACGCCCCGGTGCGAGAAGCCGCGCTCTTCGGCATCTTTGGCGGACATGTCAACTGCACGGACGGCAAGTATGTGTATATGCGCGCGCCAGCCAACCCAGACAATGCGCCCCTCTACGAATACACCTTGATGCCTATGCACATCCGCTCGCACTTCGCCGTGGATGAGCTGCAAGAGACAACGCTGGCAGAGCCTTTCAGCTTCACCAAAGGCTGCCGCGCCCTGCAAGTGCCGGGGCGCTCCTGGGTGGAAGCGCATTCTTATGGCACCTTGCTCTTTGATGTCGAAGCCGATTATGCCCAGCAGCAGCCCCTGCAAGATACGGAAATCGAGCGCATGATGATCGAGCATCTAAAGCGGCTGATGCGCGAAAATGACAGCCCGCCCGAACAATTCGAACGGCTGGGTCTGGATTAGTTTGCAGCCGGGCGCCCCCATCCCCGG
>VXNO01000027.1 GCA_009840575.1 Chloroflexota bacterium
CACCAAACCCCTCCCCCATAATAGAGGGAGGGGCTTTATTGCCCCAGATTTGATGTGCTGCTCCCCTTCCCCCCAAATGAGGGAAAGGTCCGGGGGATGGGGGTTATCGCTTGCTTAGTCGTAGTAGCCAGCGGCTTCCATCACAAAAGCCACATCTTCCGCGCCGCGATCCAGCACTTCCTGGACATCCGCGCCAGCATCAGTGGCTAACTCGTTAATCATCTCCGCCAGGTAAGGCACGATTTCGGTATATTCGGGGATGAGCGGGATGGTGCGCGCATTCGCCAGCACAGCCGAAGCCACGCCTTGCAAGCCATTGTGCACTTCGTTGACTTCTTCATCAGCCAGCACCGACAAGCGCACGGCGACATTGGTATCCAGCGCCGGGTCTTCGGCATCCAGCACGATGCGCCGCTCGGTGACTGGGTGCGTCAGCCACTTCAAGTATTCCAGCGCGGCATCACGGTCGTCCGACTGCGCCAGCACGCCAACAGGCCACAGGTAACCATACGAGGCGGTATCGCCACCCGCCCAGCCCGGCGCGGGCGCGAAAGCTGCGTTATCGGCGACTTCGGGCAGTTCCGCGTTGGTCATGCGGCTGGCCATCCACCACCAGCCAACGAACATGGCGGCGCGCCCCTGCACGAGCTCCTGGTTGGCTTCCTGCTCGTTCCAGGCCACTGACGCGGCGGGGCTATAGCCATCGCGCACATAGCTCAGGTACTGCTCGGTGGCGGCGACGCCGGTTTCGTTGTTGAAGATCGGCTGCCAATTGTCATCAAAAATATCCGTGCCAGCGCCCCAGAGGTGGCTGTACCAGTTGAAGAGATTCTGGTCGACATTCAGCCCGTAATACATGGCGATAGGCGCAATATCCATGCCGCTATCGACGATGGCTTGGCTGATGGCGGTTACATCCTGCCAGGTAGCCGGCGGCTCCATGCCCACCGCCTCCAGGACATCGGCGCGATAATGCAGCATCAAGGGGTGCCCGCGGAAGGGCAAGCCATAGATAGTATCGCTGTTGCCGGTGGAAGCCTGCTGATAGGCGGGACCATAATCATCCCAGTCGATGCCGGCATCGGCGACAAAGTCATTCAGCGGATGCAGGAAGTCGTAGATATTTGTGCCCCAGGCATCCACAAATGCCACGATGTCGAACTCAGTATTGGGGTTGGTGGCTTCGAGGTAGAGCTGCTCCTGGAAGGAGCCAAAAGGCAAATCGCCCCAGCTGACGCTGATGCCGGTCATCTCGGTGAATTCGGCAGCGCCTTTGACTGCCGCCGAAGCGAATTGCGGCGCTGTGCTGCAGCAAATCAGGAACTTGAGCTCTGTGCCGTCATAAGGCTTGCTGGCATCCAAGCCAAAGGTGGCTGGGTCCATCACATCCTGCGCCAGCGCCCCGCCAAGCGGCAGCACCAAAAATAGCGCCAAAGCCAGTAAAAGTAGGATTTTGCTCGTCAATTTCATATGATTGCCTCACTCTCGAAATGGATAAAAATGCAGCCGACAACATAGCGCGGCGGCAACTGAAGAGGGACTATAACACATTGTTTGCGACTGCCAAAAAATGGCGCGGCGGATGCAAGGTTTACCGCTATGGATTACATTCTTGCAATTTTCAAAATCAGGAAGGCGCTGGCGCGATCACAAACAGGAATATGACAAACAATGTAACAGCCACTGCAAACGCAATTAGAACCCAGAATAAACTGGATCCCCTCATTGCGCCTCTAACCTTGCTTGTGCCGTAGGAATCGTCGCTCAAATCCTCAAAGTCTATCAATCGCCCTCTCGCGTAATTCACTATGACGAGTTTTATCACATATTGCTAAACCCTCTGAATCAGGGCAATCGCATCAAAAAAGATTTGCCACAGAGGCGCAGAGATTTGGTGTAGGGGCGAGGCGGTGACTCGCCCGAAATGGCTTTATCTGGCGAACGGCTTGTCAGATTGCTTCTACAAGCCGGCGATTTCGCGTGGGACACAGAGAAAAACCTTTATTTCCCTCTCGGTGTACTGTAAATTTTTGATGCGATTGTCCTGCTCCCCTCGTTGATATGGGGGGCTGCGAGGGGGGAGTAGAATTACCCAACCGGCGTAAATGCGAAACCCTCGCCATCCCGCGCGATAGTTCCCAAGCCAGGGAAGCCCAGGTGGTAGAAGAGCGTCAATAGCTGCTCATCGGCGCATTCCGCCAGGACTCGCTTGCGAGTTTCGGCTGCCGCAGCGCCATCCATATCGAAGACCAAGTGCCAATCCAAATGTGTGAACTGGAATGCTTGCAGCAGCAAATCCACCATGAGCAGCAGCCGCTGCCCCGCCGATTCCAGCAGCAAGCCCGCCTGCCCCGGTGTATGCCCCGCCAGGTCGACCACCGATACGCCCGGCGCGATTTCGTCGCCAGGGCTCACCAATGTGAAGTGGTCTTCCAGGCTGCGGAACTGCGCTAACAAAGCCTGATCCTCTGCCGCGCTGGAGGCTTCCCAGGTCGTCATCCAAGCCTCCCATTCGGCTTGGGTCGTGATGTAACGCGCATTTGCATACACGGGCGCGCCAGCTTTATCGCACAAGCCAGCGATATGGTCGGCATGGAAATGCGTGATGAATATGATGTCAATATCGCCGGGCGCAATGCCTAGCTCGTCCAGCCCGCGCAATGCGCCGCCCATGCCCGGCGGGCCTGCCTCGCCAAAGCCGACATCCACCAGGATGCGCCCCCCGCCGCTGTGGATTAGCAGCAGGTTGAGGCTGCCGCTAGGCTCGCCGTCGCCCAGTGCCGCTTCGATATCTGCGCGAGCGACATCGGGGAAGAGCGCGGCGACCGAGTCGCGGTCTATGAAGGAGCCGCCCTCTTGCAGCACGACGCAGTCAAGCTCGCCAATCGAGAACGGATGCGCGGACATACGAAACCCCCAAAATCTTGTGTTGATTGTGAAGTCGCGGCGCGGCAATCCTAGGCGCAAGCTGCCGCAATTTCAAGCGCTGCCCAGCGTCAACGCCGTCAGCAGGAAAATCATGCCAGCGCCCATCCGCCCCAAGATGACCGCCAGGCTGGAATCAGCGAGAACCCGCAGCAGGCAGAAGGCAAATGCCAGCACGGCCGGGAAGACGACGCCATGCCAGAGCAGTTGGTAAGCCTCCGGGAGCGCCGGGAAAAATACCAGCAGATGCAGCCCGATCATCAATGCGCTGGTGAAGAAGATACCCGCCCATGCTCCCAGCCGCGCCCGCAAAGTCGCCAGCAGCAGCGCCTGGAAGACCAGCGATTCGGCGATGGGCTGGGCAAGAACCACCAGCACAGCCCCCAGCAGGATCGTCGCCGGCGCAGAATCGGGCAAACCAATAATCGCCGGCACAGGCAAGAAGTGCCCCGCCAGCAAGCCAATGGTCAGGTCTAAAGACAAGCCAATGGCAACTCCGTAGAGCAGCGCCAAAGCCAGAGGTTGCTTGCCGCGCCGCAGTTTTAGCGCCTGCCAACTGGCGGGGTTGCTGCGGCGGCTTGCCAGGACAAACGCGCTGCACAGCGCCATGCCCAGCGTCCAGCTCAGCATCAGCAGCTCAGGGGTCGGCTCTGTACTGCCCAATACAGTGGCAGCCAGGGCGGGACCCACGATCGTCAGGCAGACAAACAAAGCCAGCAAAGCCAACAAGGCGGTCGGCAGGCTCCAGGGCGGCGGCGCTTCCAGCCTGGCGAGCTTTTGGCGCAGGCTCATTTCGCGCTGGTCGACGTTCATGGGCGGGTTCTCGCTGTTGGGCTTTGGTCTGCGCGCATCACCTGCTCATACACTTCGAGGGTCTCTTGTGCCGTCTTGCGCCAGCTATAGCGGCTCGCCAGCGCCAGCCCTTGGTTGATCATCGCCTCGCGCAGCGGCTCCTGGATGAGCAGAGCGATAATCGCGCCAGCCATCGCCCGCGCATTATCGACGATGTAGGCGGCATCTTCCAGGACTTCTTCAAAGACAATGGCGTCCGAAGTAACCACTGGCGTGCCCGAAGCCATGGCTTCCAGCGCCGTCAAGCCAAAACCCTCGTAGCGGCTGGGACAGACAAAGACATCGGCGAGGCGATACAGCGCCGGTTTGTCCGCTTCATCCACATAGCCGATCCAACGCAGATAATCCTCGATTTGCAGGCGGCGGCTGTATTCGCGCAGGTCGGGGTAGAGTTGGTTGTCGTAGCTTGGCTCGTCCCCGGCGATGACCAGCGGGAAGGTCTCGCCGTCCGCCTCGCCAACATAGGTATATGCCAGCAGCAGCATATCGACTTGCTTGCGCCAGTCAAAGCCGCCCAGGTAAAGCACAAACCGCTCAGGCAGGTCGTATTTTTCGCGCACGGCTTCATCGCGCTCTCTGCCCAGTCGCGGGTGAAAACGCTCGTCCGCCGCAAGGTAAGTAACAGCGATCTGCTCGTCAGCCATGCCCAGTTGTTCTTCAATATCCAGCTTGGCGGTCTCGCTGATGGTGATGAGCTGGCTGCTGCCGCGCGCCGCCGAACTGACCAGCGAAGTGTAGAGACTGGTGAAAAAGCCGCTTTGATAGACCGGGTAGAGCAGCGGGATGACATCCAGCACGGACGTCACCAGCTTGACCGGGCAAGCCAGCGGCGTCCCCCAGTAAGGCACATGAGCGATATCGGCAGCCAGCTCACGAGCCGCGCGGGGGAAGGCGCGCTGCTCAAAATAGACCTTGCCCGCTTTGCCTCGAAAGCGCCCCGCATTGACCGCGCGCACCCCCTCAGGCAAGTCCGCGGGCTGCTGGATGTGTGGCGGCAGCGCCAGCGACAAATCCAGCTCCGGCGCGACCCTGCGCAGGTTCGCCAGCAAGCTGTGCAGGTATTGCCCGCTGCCGGTGGCGGGTTGATCCCAAAACCAGCCGTTAATCGCAATGTGCATGGCTGTTCACGCGGCTTTCAGAAGCGATGACGCCCCCAACCCAAGGGCAATCGCTGCAACTTTTACCACCGAGCGCACCGAGTTTGAAGGAGTACACCGAGAGTTTCATGTAGGCATGACAGAACTAGCTGCGCTTTGGAGGCGAATGCCTCGCCGCCAGCCTTCGGCAAACCCCCAAGTCGACGCTTTCGGCGCGATGATAGCATAGACATCGCCCGTCATCGCAGCGAAAGTGTTTTCTTTGCCCTCGGTGTCCTCAGAAAAAACTTGGTGCGCTCGGTGGTAAAGCATTTTCTGCGATTGTCTTTTACCGCATCTGTTCCTGGAAGCAGGCGATGATCTGGTCGATGGTCGCGTCCAGCGGGGTCGTCGGCTGCCAGCCAATTGCCTGCTGGATTTTGTCGATGCTGGGCACGCGGCGGCGAAAATCTTCAAAACCCGCTTGCTGATAGGCTTGCTCGTAGGGCACCAGGCGAATCTCGGAGGCGCTGTCGGCACGGTCGCGGATGCGCTGCGCCAGCTGCAAGATGCTGATTTCTTCCCTGCTGCCGATGTTGTATAGCTCGCCAATGGCGCTGTCGGTCTCCGCCAAGCCCTGGATTGCCGCGACCACATCATAAACATTGCCAAAACAGCGCTGTTGCTGGCCATCGCCATAGACCTGGATGGGCTGGTTCGCCAGCGCCCAGCGCACAAATCGCGGCACAACCATGCCATATTGCCCGACTTGCCGCGGCCCAACTGTGTTAAAGAGGCGAAACAAAGTAACCGGCAAGTCGACCTCGGCGTGGTAGGCAAAAGCCAGGAATTCGTCAATCGCTTTCGAGGCGGCATAACTCCAGCGGCTGCGCAGGGTGGGTCCGCTAAGCGTGTCGTCGTCTTCACGGAATGGGAAGTTGACGCCTTTGCCATAGACCTCCGAGGTGGAAGCCAGCATCAGACGCCGGCGATAACGAGCGGCAGTCTTCAGGATGACCTCCGTGCCACCGATATTGACTTCGATCGTATTGATGGGGTGGTCGACGATATTGCGCACGCCCACCACCGCCGCCAGATGAAAGATGATATCGCATTCGCTGACCAGCCGGTCGATGACATGAATGTTGCGGATGTCTTCGACCGCGTAGCGATAGTTGGCTTGCGACTCCAGCAGTTGGATATTTTCCAGCCGGCCCGTGGACAAGTTGTCGATGATGGTTACCTGATAGCCCTGCCGCAGCAGTCGCTCAGCCAGGTGGCTGCCGATGAAACCGGCACCGCCAGTGATTAAGGCGCGGATCATGCCATGTCCTTTCCTGTTGGCAATGAACAAGTCTACACGAGGACTCTACACGCGAATAGACGCCACTGCTCGCTAGCCAGGCGCAATCTGTCAAAGTCGCCGCGCCAGGTAGAGCGTAGTTACTTGTTCGCGGATGACGCGTCCGCCGCAGTTTTCGTTGATGAGCTTTTCAATCGCCGTCAGCAACTTCTCCCGCGTGGAGGCCGGCAGCGCCAGATGGTCCGAGAAGCTGCCCAGCAAATCGACATAAGCAGCGGCGCTGTAGCTGAGGTTGTAGGGGTAGCGTTTGACGATTGCGGGTTGGAAGCAGCCGCTCTCGGCGATGGGCGCGCTGAACTCATCGGGCATCTGCTCGGGCGGGGGCGGGGGCTGCCACTGGGCGGCCAGGCTCGGCGCATGGTCGCGGTAGGCGCTTTGCAGAATCTCCATGCAGGCGCGGCTCAACTGGCTCATGGCAGGGCGATGCCAAAACAGGGCGATGCAGCCGCCTGCCTTGAGCGTGCCTCGCGCCTTGTGGAAGCGCGTGGCCGGGTCCAGCCAGTGAAACGAAGTCGCCGCAACCAGCAAGTCATAAGCCGCCGGCAGTTGCAGCTCATCATAGTCGCCGTTGATGATGCGCGCATTGGAGTAACTCGCCAGCTTGCCCCGCGCCAATGCCGCCAGCCGCTCGCTCAATTCGATGCAGTCGATCTGCCAGCCGCGCCGCGCCAAAGACAGCGTGGCTTGCCCACTGCCACAGCCGACTTCCAGAACGCGCGCATTCTCGTCCAGCCGCGCGAATGCCTGGATGTCGTCAAAGAGCGCTTCGGGGTAAGCCGGCCGCGCGCGATCGTAGCGAGCCGCCGCCTGGCCATAGAGCGCGCGCCTGCTTGGCTGAGTCATGAAGCTAAAAGCGATTCTGCATCGACTCGGCATAGCCGGTCAGCTCAGCATAACCATAACCTGTCTTGTCGCCGCTGATGCTCACCGCGCCTTCCCAATAGATGATGCCGCCATCATGCAGTTCCTGGTCGGCGAGCAGGGGCGCAACCGTGATGCGGAAGCCAGCCTCGCCCGCCACAGCGATATCCCAGCCAGCCGGATACTCAGCCAGGCTGTGCGGGCTGCGCCAGGTATCCAGCCCGCGGATGCTGATTTCGCTGGAATCCAGTTGCCTCGTGCTGCCATCGGGGTTGATAATCAAGCCGCCAAAAGCAGGTTCCAGCCCGCCATCGGTCAAGCGAATCTGCCCGACCATCAATTCACTGTCATCATCAAATAGCAAGCCAAACCAGTCCCAGCCCTGCGCGTCCGCACCCAGCGCTGATGTGCTGAATTCGTGATCCATCCAGCTATGCCCGCTGACGGCGAAGCGCGCCCCGCCCAAGCTAATTTGCCCGACTGTCTCCAGCCGGCTCAAGCTGTAATAGTAGCTGGCATTGCCGACCTCGGCGCTTTTTGGGCTGAGCCCCTTCTTGCCTTGCAATGCCGGTGGCTTGACCTGCCGCAGCGCCAGGTCGATGGCGAAGTCGTCGCTGGCCGCTTGGATGCGGATGGCTGTGGCGGCGTCATTTTCCGCGCGCATACTCCAACCTTCCACCCAAACCCGCCAGCGTGGTTGGTCTTCCGCGCCCGCCAAGCCCGCCCCGCCACGCCCATAACGGACATCGTGATGAAAGTCCCCGCCGGCGATATCGCTGACAGTGAAATGCGCGAAGTAGATTTGATTGCTGCGGAACTCCGATGAAGATGATGCAAAGTCTGGCGAAAGCGCCCGCCGAAAGATGGTGAACTGGAATCCAAAGCGCCTGCCCGACGACTCATCAGCCAGGTTGCCCGTGAAATACCACCATTCGGTTTGGAAGTCCGGGTGCGCGCTATGATCCCGCGGGAACTGCCAATCCCAAGGCGCAATCGCCCGCGCGAAGCCACTGGTGTCTATCGGCGGCGCACCCAGTTGCGGGCGCGCGCTTAAACTGCCGCTGGACATCGGCTCGACCAAGCTGATGCCGAAGATCACAACAGGCGCAATCAAGAGCAACATGCCAAATACGCGCCAAGGCATGAACCGATCCCTCAACTCAAACGAAGCGGAATAATAGCATAGCGCGCGTTTCTGCCAAGAGAGACAGCGCCACTGTCAATGGCAAAAGCAAAAATCCGCGGGAAATTAGCTTCCCCCTGGCTTGTCGGGGGCGAGGGGGCTGGAACGGGTGAGTCAGCGCCTGTCCCCTACACCAAACCTCTCTGTGGTCTCTGTGTGCCCTCGTTTCCTCTGTGGTGAATAATTTGATGCGATTGCCTTGGGGTACTACCTACGCAACCCCAGCCAGCTCCAGCGCGGCATGCAGCAGCACATTGCAGACGGCTTCCAGGTCGGCGGCTTCGGCGCTTTCTGATTCGTGATGGCTGATACCGTCTTTGCAAGGCGCGAAAAGCATTGCCGTGGGCGCGCGCCGGGCGACATAGCAAGCATCATGCCCAGCCCCCGAAGTGATGCGCTGGTTCTCTATGCCCAATCGCGCGCAAGCCCGTTCCAGCGCAGCCACGCAATTGGTGTCAAAGGCGACCGGCTGCGTATCCGAGATCTGCGCGAGGGACAGCTCCAACCCGTATTCCGCCGCCGCTGCTTCGCAAGCCCTCCGCAGCGCCGCGTCCATTTTCTCCAACGTAGCGGCCGATGGATGGCGCAGGTCGACCGTGAAATCGACGCGGCCGGGGATGACATTGCGCGAGCCAGGCCCAACCGCGACCTGGCTGCCCACTGTGCCGCGCGCCAACGGAGCATGGGCAGCCGCAATTTCTTCCACCGCCAGCGCCACCTTCGCCATGCCCAGCAAGGCATTGCGCCGCCCGACCATGGGGGTCGATCCCGTGTGCGATGCGAAGCCTTCCAGCGTGATATCGTACCAGCGAAAGCCTTGCGCGGCATCAACCACACCAACAGGGATGCCAGCCGAGTCAAGGATAGGTCCCTGCTCAATGTGGCATTCAATAAAGGCGGCAAACTCCCGTTCTCGCGCCGGTAGCGCGCCGTGATAGCCGATGCGCCGCAGCTCGTCCAGGAGCGTCGCGTCTGTATCCACCGCCCGCCGCGCAAGCGCCCAGTCCAACGCAAAGACGCCGCCATAGACGCCCGATGCCAACATGGAAGGGGCGAAGCGCGCGCCCTCTTCATTCGTCCAGTTGACCACTTCCAGCGGCTTGACCGTGGCGATGCCATGATCGTTCAGGCTGCGAATGACTTCCAAACCCGCCAGCACGCCAAATACGCCATCAAAGCGCCCGCCGAATGGCTGTGTATCCAGGTGGCTGCCTATGGCGACTGGCGCTTGTTTGGCGTCGCTGCCCTCGCGCCGCGCGAATATATCGCCCAGTTCATCCACTTGCATTGTCAAGCCCGCCTCACTGCACCAGCCAGCGAAGAGGTCGCGGGCGGCTTTGTCTTCATCGCTCAGGGTCAAGCGGTGGCTGCCGCCATTGGCTGTCGCGCCGATATCCGCCATCTGCATGATGCTCTGCCAGAGGCGCGCGCCGTCCACGCGCAGATGCTCGTTCATATCAGCCAGCCCTATCCTGCCCAGCGACCGGGTCATTCACCAGCCGCTGCTGGCTGCGCAATTTGCCCTTGAGGTCCGCCACGGTCTCGGCATGGTCGGCGCTGGCGATCAGGTCATTTGTCTCCCAGGGGTCAGTCGCCAGGTCGAAAAGCTGCCAGGTCTCTACGCCAGCGACCCAGGTCAGGATCAGTTTGTGGCGCTGGTCTTTGATGCTGCGTTGATAAGGCGCGCCGCCAGGATGCCCGAAGACGCCTTGATAAGCCGAAAAAATGACCTCGCGGTGGCTCGTCTGGCTGTCATCCAGCAGGGGCTTGATACTCTGCGCGGCGCATGAGTCGGGCACAGGCACCCCCGCCTGTTCCAGCAAGGTGGGGTAGAGGTCATGCAGATAAAGCCGAGCCTCACAGCGCGCCCCAGCCGCGATGCCGGGTCCGCGCAAAATCAGCGGGATGCGCATGCTGTGGTCATAGAGATTCTGTTTGCCCATCAAGCCATGCTGCCCGACGCTCAAGCCATGGTCCGCCGTGTAGACAACGATGGTATTTTCACTCAAGCCCTTGGCGGAAAGCGCCGCAAGCACGCGCCCGATTTCCATATCCTGATGCGAGATCATGCCATAATAATCGGCGATGTGTTGGCGGATTTCCTCTTCGCCGCGCGGGTAGCCAGCCAGCACTTCATCACGAATATCGCGCACGCCGATGTCGAAGGGATGTTCTGGCGCGAAGTTGGCTGGCAGCGCGATATCCGCCGGGTCGTACATCTTGTCGAATGGCGCAGGCGGTGTGCGCGGGTCGTGTGGCGATGTCAAGCTGATATACGCGAAGAAGGGCTGCGCCGTGTTTTTATGCGAATCCAGGAAGCCGATCATCTCGTCCGCGAAGACGGTCGTGGAGAAGCCGTCGGCGATAAAGCTGTCTTCGGCAGAGTAAGCGCCGCCGGGGTCAAAGTCCTGCACGGGCACGGCGTATTGGTCGGACATGCCACCAAAGAAGATCTTGCCGCCGCCCGCGAAGCAACGCGCAAAGCTGCCGCGCCGATTGTGCCATTTGCCAGTCGCGAAGGTGGTATAGCCGCTGTCCCACAGCAATTCTGGCAGCAGGGGCGCAGCGTCTGGCAGGGGGTCAGACGTATCAAAAAGATGCTGCCCGGTCATGAGCATGCCGCGGCTGGGCATACACACAGCGCCCGATGTCGAGCCCATGATGTGCGCCTGCGTGAAGCCCGTGCCGTCCGCCAGCAGTTGGTCGAGGGTCGGCGTCTGCGCCGCTTCAATGTTCAGCGCGCCAATCGCGGAATGACGGTGGTCATCGGCGATGATGAAGAGGAAGTTGGGTCGGCTCATGCGCGCGTCCGTTTCTCATTGTGTTTTGCGGGGGAGCTTACCCGCGCACAGCCCGCCCCGCAAGCGTCCTCAGTAAGTACAGGTAAGTAATGAGACTCTAGAATGCCCATTTTACCCCCGCCCCAAACCCCTCTCCGACCGCCAGTGTCTACGCGGCGCAAAATGAGGGAGGGGCTTTAATACTACGGAA
>VXNO01000133.1 GCA_009840575.1 Chloroflexota bacterium
GGTGGCGGGTTTGGCAGCGACATACCGCGCGCTGTTTGGCGATCCCTTCGCTGATGCCCATGTGACTGTGCCGCTGGGCCTGCAACAGCCAGAATTGACTTTGCCATTCCCGCGCGGCGAGACCTGGCGCTTCACCGGCGGTTTTCATGGCGGTTGGGGCAATGGCAGCGCTTGGTCGGCAATTGATTTCGCGCCGCCCGAAGAGGCTGAGCCGGCTTTTGGCTGTTACGAATCTTCATTCGCGGCGACCGCCGTGGCCGATGGCGTGATAGCGCGCCTGGCGGAAGGCCTTGTTGTGCTCGACCTGGATGGCGATGGCAACGAAGGCAGCGGCTGGACGATTCTGTATTTGCATATCGACCATCATAACGCGCTGCGGCTCGGGCAAGCGGTCGAAGCGGGCAATTTGCTGGGCTATCCCGCCTGCATTGGCGGCTATTCCAATGCCACCCATCTGCATATCGCGCGGCGTTACAATGGCGAATGGCTGCCAGCCGACTGCATGCGCTGCCCGCCTGGGGTAACAGTCGCGCCATTTGTCCTGGGTGGCTGGCAGGTAGTGGGTTTGGAAGGACAGCTCTATCAGGGTTTTCTGGTGCACCAAGCCGATAACCTCAACGTGGTGGCAGAGCAGGGACGGTACAACAACATTAACGCGATCTCATGGTAAACAAGCCGCGCAGCCCCGTCAGCTTGGCGCTCTTGGTCATTTTTCTCTGCGCTGGGGTGAGTGGGGCAATGGCGCAGCGAGCGAGCGCAACGCCGGTGCCGGCTGTCCTGGTACGCGCCACAGCCGAAGTAGCGCCGGTCAATTTGCCGCGCCCGACCCTCCCGCCGCCCACGATCGTCCTAGCCCCAGCTCGCTTAAGCGCCTTGCCATCGGCTGGCGAGGTCAATGCGCGCGCGCTGCCTGATGTAGAAAGCGAGCTGCTGGGCACAATCGTCAGCGGCACTGCTTACCCGGCGCTGCGCAACTATTTCCGTTGGTACGAATTCCGCTACGACCTCTCGCCCAGCGGAACCGCCTGGGTCTATGGCGATCTGGTCGAATTAGAGGGCGATTTATCGCAGATCCAGGTGATTGACGATTTCAGCGCGATTGCATCTGGCAACGCGGATGATTCCAGCCTAGTTGAAGACCGCACAATCGAATTAGCGACTGCGCCAGCCAACAGCGCAGAAAGCGGAGCCGTGCTGGCGTCCACGCCACTGCCTACCTTTACGCCGCCATCTGTAACGCAATCCCCCGGCGGCAGTCAACTGCGTATCGTCGCCAGCGACGCCCCCAGCGCGCCAACTGTACCGCCGATCCTGCCGATATTGGCGCTGGGCGGCTTGGGCATATTGGGCTTGCTAATCAGCCTCTTGCGGGCTTAGTAGCTCCCACAGGTGCCACAGCCAGCCGCTTCGCCCGCAGCCTGGTCGTCCGATTTGAACGAATGCCCACAGCCGCAACTGGCTGCCGCATTGGGGTTGTCGATGCGGAAGCCGCCGCCGATTAAGCTATCGACATAATCAATGGTTGCGCCGCGCAAATACATCATGCTGGTCGGGTCGATGAGGAGACGCACGCCACCGTCGTTGACGACGGTATCGCCCATTTCCGGCGCTTCTTGAAAAGCCATGCCATACTGCAAACCCGAGCAGCCGCCGCCCGTCACAAAAACGCGCAGCGCGTGCTGCGGGATGTTGCGCTGGTCCAGCAGGCTCTTGATGATGGACACCGCGGCTGGCGTTATCGACAGGGCAGGGGATTCGGTCAGGATCTCGACTTGCTGTGCTGCCATTACCATCTTTCGTCCCTTCGCCTCTTGCACATTGCGCATAGCCTAGCATAGCCGCGCTCGCCTGTCAAGTTGAAAGCCCGCGCCCAATTTGATTAACCACCGAGTTCACCGAGAATATACGGTACGCTAACAAAAATGATTTAGCCCCGCGTTTGTTTGCCTCTGCGTTTGCCCACTTTAACAGAGCCGCATATACTATTTATGTTGTTCGGTAGGCATTGCGGTCAGGTATCTGGATTCGGGGGAGATATGTTAATGAAAAATAAACGCTATCGGCTTGCCTTGCTGGGACTATTGCTGCTTATAGCTGGGTTGGCGGGGACGGTGGCAATCGCGCAAGCGCCAGCACACCTCGTCGTCAACACAGCATTTCTCAATGTGCGGTCTGGCCCCGGCGCGGGCTACGCCATCTTGACGGTTGTGCCGGGCGGGACGACCCTGCCAGTGATCGCGCGCAACGAAAATATGACCTGGTATCAGGTCCAATCACCAGCTGGCGACGGCTATGTCAACAGCAATTACACCGTCAGGCGCGGCGACTTCTCGGGGATTCCCTGGGACAGTCCGGTAAACCTGCCCAGTGGCTTGACAACCGCCGCTGCCGCTGTTGCGCCAGGCGATGCCCATGTGGTTGTGAACACAGCATTTCTGAATGTGCGCCAAGGTCCTGGCGTGGGGCATCCGGTTGTGGCGGTTGTGCCCGGCGGGACAGTGCTGCCGGTCTTGGAAATCTCCCTGGATGGACATTGGTACATGGTCGAAACGGCAGCTGGCAATGGTTGGCTGCGCCATATGTACACCATCACGCGCGGCAACTATGATGATGTTACCCAGACGGGCATATCGCCGCACATTCACTCGGTTAGCGATAGCGCTATCTTGGGACGCGCGCCACATCTGGTCGTCAACACCGCCTATCTCAATATCCGGTCGGGTCCTGGCGTGGGCAACGGCATTATTCTTACCGTGCCAGGCGGTTCGCGGCTGCTGGTCACTGGCGGCGCGGGCAATGGCAACTGGTATGAAATTGAGACCAATTCCGGTCCCGGCTGGGTAAATGCATCCTATACAGCGGCTCGTGGCGACTTTTCACGCGTGCCCAGCGCATCGTCCCGCTTGAATGGCGCGACTCCGCGAGCAATCACCAATATCGCGCGCTTGCACATTCGTTCGGGCCCAGGCAGAAGCTACAGCAGCATGACGATCGTGCCGGCGGGGTCTGTCCTGGAGATCACCGGCATGTCCAGCGATGGCATTTGGTACCAAGTAAATGGCGACTTCGGCACGGGCTGGCTGCACGGCAGCTTCGTCGTAACACGCGGCAACGTCGGCGTGATGGGCATGACCGGCTAAGCAGCGCTGTTTTCACTCGCCAGTCTAAGGTTTGTAATGCACCCTGTCTTCTACGGCAGGGTGTTTTAATGGAGGCAGCATGAACATCGCGGCGGAACGGATGAAGCTGCTAGGGGTGCGGCAGCAAGGCAGTGGCGCGCCTGCGTCCATTTTTGGCAGCGCGACGGGCTTGGCGCAAAGCATCCAGAGCGACGAGCGCCTGCGCATCAGCTTGTACCCACTGCTATGCGCCGCAATGCCGGAGGTGGCCATGGGCTTGGCAGCCTGCCTGGCATATCTGCTGGAACAATATGCCGATACGCGCGTCTATCGCTGCTTCGCCCGCATCGATGACGGCAGCGACAGCAGCGAGATCACCACTGCCGATTACCAGTTCAGCCCCGATGACTGGGAGCTGGCTGGCTTGGCGGACAATGTGCAGCTCTGGGGCAGGCTGGATGTCGCCGAGCGGGTCAGCCTCAGTTTGAGCGCGGATGTGAGTTTGCTCAGCGGGGAAGATAACGCTGATTTTCGCTACGACTTTGATTCCTTGGCGGAGGCTGTCAGTGGATTGCCAGCTGTGGCCGCCGACCTGATAGCGAAACTGGACAGCAGTGGCGCAGCGCCCGCCCTCATCACTTACGCGCCGTCCACGCAAGATGCTGGCTTGGATGCGCTGTTGCCGCTGGTTTTCGACTGGAATCTGGATGTGTATCTGCTGCATTGGGGCGTGGCTTGGGATGAGGCGGATATCGTCGCCCAATTCCAGGAAGTCGCAGCGCACGGTCGGTACCGCACGGGCGAATTCAGCGACTGGTGCCTGGGCATGATGGCGCAGCAAGTCATGCAAGCGGGATTGGAGGATGTCGGCGATGCGCTCATCCCGGAGCTGCGCGAAGCCGAGAACTTGAACAAGCGCGCGGCAATCGCGGCGATTGCGCTGGGTTTGGCAGAGCTTGGCTACCTGGATTTTGCTGTGCAGGCTTTGCGAAGCCAACTTGATGCTGCTGCCGATGCCAGCTTGTGGCATAGCCTGGCGCTGATGCTATCGGAGGCGGGTCGCTTTGCCGAGGCGGTGGATGTGCTGCAGGGCGCACTGGAAGCGGGCATTCAGCATCCCGCCTTGCACCTGCAATATGCGCAGTTGCTGATGACGGCGGAGGCGCAAAGTTTGCCCATCGAAGATGTGCTGCTAATTGACCCAGATGAAGTCGCCGAAGACGCGCAAATCCCGCAAGAAATCGCCAATGCGCTGAAGCTGCACCATGCCCAAAATCCTGACAACCTCGCCGCGCTGCAGCTTGCGCTCAGCTATATGCTGGATGCCGAAGATGATGAGCTATGGATATATTTTGAGCGCCTGGTCGAAAGCGATAGAGATGGCGATTTTCTGAGTGAAACCTGCGACCGGCTGCTCGATCTGGATGACTTTTCGCCAGCGATAGCTATTTTGCAGCGCTATGCAAGCACCAATGCCAATGCCTTTGTGTGCCTGGCGCAACTGGCTTTGGAAGCCGGGGATAGCGACCGCGCCGCCGAATGGATCGAGCTTTGCCGCGAGAAAATTGATGTGGATGACCCGCTGGAATTGGAGCTGCAGCGCATCGAGTTGCAGTTGATCCTGCCGGGCTTTGAAGAATCGCTGGGCGAAATCCGCCTGACATTGAGCGCTGGCAAAGCCGTCGCCGAGCGGGATATCGAGCTGCTGGAGAGCGCATGCGAAATCGCGCCGCTGCTGGTGGATTTGCGCTTGGCGCTTTCGCGCTGTTATCTCAGCTGGAGCGACCGTGAGACGGCACAGGAAGTTTTAGATGAAGCGGAAGCGGCAGTGGGGGGTGCCCCACAGTTGGCTTTGGCGCTGGCGCAGCTTTACTGGGCGGGCGGGCAGCGTGACGCCGCCATCGACAAGCTCAATGCTGGCTTGGAGGGCTTCCCCAACGATGTGCCGCTCTTGGCGCAGATGGCGATGGTTTTGATCGTCAGCGACCAAATGGACGATGCGCGGGGCTATATCGCGCTGGCGGAAGCCATCTCCCCCTCACATGCCGCGCTCGGCCAAGTGCGGCGGCTGGTCGCGCAGAAGCTGACGCAGCAAAGTTAATCTTGCAGCAGGTTGTAGCGCTTGAGATAGGCATCTAGCACTTGGGCGTGACGCTCGTATGTGTCGGGGCGCTTGGCATTGAGCGCGGCTTGTCGGGCTTCTACGACTTTACCATGCAGGATGTTAGCAGCGGTAAGGGCGCTAGTGGGGCTGTCGGAGTTGAGCGACGCATCTATAAGCGTGCCTGTGATCCCGCTCATTGCGTACAGCAGGACATCTTGCAGATGCAATAGGCATTTGCGACAGTCACGCTGTTGCTCCGCTGAGCCACTGGAACTGTGTCCTAGCAGCAGGCCATAGGCTTCTACTGCGAAGCTAATTTCGCTTTCCCAATAGTTGAGGGCTTCCTCATGTTCTGCAAGTTCTGCCTGTGTAGCTAGCGTATCTTTGGGCATATCTGTATCCTTTCGTAGATCTTGCCTAGTCTAGCTTGACCGGCGCAATCCGCCCAGCTGTGCGCTCGCGTAATTCCACAGTGAAGCGCTGCAAGTCTTCACGTACGAAGCGAGCGACCAGCAGCACTTGCTCGTCAAAGACTTCGTCTTCCAGGCTGCCGCCGTGCGCCGCGATCATCCGTTTGACGATATTGTACAGGGAGTAGGGCAGCTCAATGCCCACGGTGCGCCGCTCGACCTTCAGTTCGGTTGTCAGCTGCGCCAGCGCCTGCTGTGCCGATTCCGTATAGGCGCGCACCAAGCCGCCTGTGCCCAGTTTCGCGCCACCGAAGAACCGTGTCGTAACCAGCGCGATATCGCCAATGCCCGAACCACGCAGCACCGCCAGAGTAGGGGGACCAGCCGTCCCGGTTGGCTCGCCATCGTCGCTCATGCCTTCGGTGACAGTCTTGCCAAAGCCGACCCGAAATCCGTAGACATGGTGATTGGCAGCAGGCATCTCCGCGCGCACCGAGGCCAGGAACTC
Organism: Chloroflexota bacterium; assembly: GCA_009840575.1. Lineage (GTDB taxonomy): Bacteria > Chloroflexota > Anaerolineae > Aggregatilineales > Phototrophicaceae > UBA6055. Next base: position 6,142 of record VXNO01000133.1, read on the forward strand.
GCGGGCGCGGGCGACAGTGGCGGCTGGCGCAACAGTCGTAACAAAGCGCGACTTGCGGATGACGAGTTCGCTGCGCAGGCAATGCGCCGGGATGCGATAGGCTTCAGGCATGGCGAGCTAGCTTTACGCGAGGGGAGCAATCTAGCCAGCCCCAAGCATAGTAAGGCCAAAGCAAGCTCAAATATAAACCTTTATACATCAATTTCTATCGGGTAATTATTCTGCTAGCTAACGAGGCTTAATGCGCAAAGCTCAAGCGCATAGCGGGTCTTGGCTATCCCAGCGGTGCGTCTGGACGCCATCGACTTGCGCGAGCCGATTACGCGCTTCCAGCCACAGCCGCGCCCATGCTTCCACATCATGCAGCTCCGACTCCGGGTTTAGGCGGCTCTGCGCCACGAAGCCGGGAAAATGCGGGCGTCCGGTCGCTTGGCCGGTCGGGTTATAGCGCAGGTCAAAGCTCCAGCGGAAGGCATCGCTGTTGTTATCCAGCGAGGCATGTTTGCAGAGGGGGTGGAAGAAGAGCACGCCACCCGGGCTCAGCGGCACGGGCTTGGCTGCTTCGAGCGGGATGAGCGCGTCGGGGATGCCCAATTGGTCGACGGTCGTACAATGCAGGGACATGCCCTCGCGATGGCTCTTTGGCAAGACTTGCAGGCAGCCATTTTCAATCGTGGCTTCGGTCACCGCGACCCAGCAGGTAACCATCTCGGTGGCGTCCGCATCGGGCAAAGCGACGCCGCTGTCCTGGTGCCAATGCGTCCTGCCGACCAGCGCCCTATCGACATCTCTCTTGGCGATGACGCTGGCGGGCGGCTTGATGCGCACATGCTGGATGGGGTTGCTGTAGATTTCGCTGCCAATCAGCGACTCGACCGCTGCCAACAACCGCGGGCTACGCAGCAAGTCAAACACGGCGCGCCCCAGGTGAATCGGCGTATCGGATTTGACGGCGCTATTGGGCAGCGCGATATCGATGGCTTGCTCGTAACGGCAGCCAGCGCGATACACCTCTACCAGGCGGCGCTCGAATGGCAAGTGGCTGTAGGTCTGCGCCAGCCGCCCTTCCGCCACCCATTGCGCGCAGAGATCGTCCAGCAACTGCTGATATTCCGCGATAACCGGCTGGATATCCAGGTCATAATCCAGCAGATGGTCAACCGCCAGGTAGCCATTTTCTTCGAATTCCGCCACTTGCTCTTGCGTAAGCATCGCGCGCCTCCCTAATATTGCCTTCACCACGTATTGTACATTCAAGCGACCTTGCACCCTACCCCAACAGGGCAATCGCATCAAATCTTTTTACCACCGAGTACATCGAGTTTAGAGAGTACACAGAGGGAAAAGCTACCGAGGGGTGAACAAAAAAGCCCCCAGCCGATTGCCGACTGCGGGCTGATTTTGCCCCATAGGGGACTCGAACCCCTGTTTTGGCCTTGAGAGGGCCACGTCCTGGGCCGCTAGACGAATGGGGCTTTAGCAGGAATTGTAGACGATGCCGCATGCGCCGTCAAGTCGCCGCCAGAAAACCGACCCGCTCTTGCGCCAGTTTGAGGGTGTCTTCGGCGATGGCAGCGGCTTTCTCGCGCCCGCCCCGCAGCACGGCATCAAGATAGCCGGCTTCGTTCATCAACTGGTGGTAGCGCGTCTGCAGCGGCTCCAAAGTACCCAGCACGCAATCCGCCACAGCGCGCTTGAGATCGCCATAGCCTTTGCCAGCGAAAGCTGCTTCGATGGCTTCGCGGGAATCGCCGCTGATCGCCTGGTAGATGGTCAGCAGGTTGTTGATGCCGGCGCGTTCGGGGTCACTGCTGAAGCGAATTTCGCGCCGCGAATCGGTTACTGCGCGCATAATCTTCTTGCGAGCCCGCGGCAGCTCGTCCAGCAGGAAGATGGCGTGGTTGTCCGAGTCTTCGCTCTTGGACATCTTGGCAGTGGGATTGTCCAAACCCATGACACGCGCGCCAGCTTTGGGTGTCATCACTGAAGGCAACGTAAAGGTCTCGCCGTAGAGGTGATTAAAGCGCTGCGCCAGATCACGCGTGAACTCCAGGTGTTGGCGCTGGTCATCGCCGACTGGCACAAGCTCGGCGTGATACAGCAGGATGTCAGCCGCCATCAAACTGGGATAATTGAGCAGCCCGGTGCCGATCGATTCTTGCGCCTGCTTGGCGGATTTGTCCTTGAACTGCGTCATGCGCTGCAGCCAGCCCAGCGGTGCCATGCAAGTGAGCATCCAAGCCAGCTCCGAATGCGCGGGGATCTGCGACTGCACAAAGATGGTCGAGACATCGGGGTCAATACCGGCGGCGATGTACATGGCGGCGCTTTCGCGCGTTTTTTGGCGCAGCTCGGCTGGGTCTTGTGGCATGGTGATGGCATGCAGGTCAACCACACAATAGAAGCAGTCGTATTCCTGCTGCACCGCCACCCATTGCTTCAATGCGCCCAAATAGTTGCCGATTGTCAAGTTGCCCGAAGGCTGAATGCCCGATAGGACGCGCGGCTTTTTTATCTGGTCATGCGCCATGTTGTTTTCCGCAGTTTTCATTGTATGCGAGCTGCGCGGATTGTAGCCAAGTCGCACGGTTCATTCAAGCACCAGACGGCTAGCGGTCTTTCAGCGCCCGTTCAATTTGGCGGTTGGCATCGCGCTTGGCCAAGTCGGCGCGTTTGTCATAGCGTTTTTTGCCGCGCGCCACGCCGATCTCAACCTTGGCCCGCCCGCGCTCCAAGTAGACTTGCAACGGGATCGCTGTCATGCCACCTTCGCGCAGTTTCGTGATGATGCGGTTGATTTCCCGCCGATGCAGCAGCAGCTTACGCGGGCGGCGTGGGTCGCTGTGGCCGAATCGACGCGCGTCTTTGTAGGGCGCAATGTGGATGTTGACCAGCCACAACTCGCCATCCGTCGCCTGCACATAGCCATCGCCGATATTGATGCTGCCATTGCGGATCGACTTGATTTCCGAGCCCACTAGCACCAAGCCAGCATCGTAACGATCGCGCACATCGTAGTCGCGCCGGGCTTTGCGATTGCGGGTGATGAGTTTTCGGGGCGCGCTCATGCTCGGCTCGCTGATGCTCAACTGCGGGGTAGAAGCCGTATCATAGGGGCAAGCGCGGCGTGATTCAACCCAGTTGCTTCCATTCGCGCTGGAATGCCCGGTCGTCAATCGCGCCGTTGACATAATCGCGTATCACGCGCACTTCCGCGCCGATGATGCGCAATGCGGCAGCAGGGTCATCGCAATTCAGCAAGCCTGCCGCCACCGCGTCCAACTCGGCGGGGATCTCTTCCGCCAGGCTCACCACAGTTTGCATAATGGACGCGACCTTGGCGTTAAAATCCGCGCCGGGCGTGGCGCATGTTTGCAAGACGAGCGTGTTGCCCGCGTCTGAATCACGCAGCAGCGCTTGCTTGGGCTCCAGGTTGAAATCTCTAATCTGTTGGGCAACGCGCTGGACAAAATAACTTTCGGCTCGGGGCAGCGGCACAAAGCCTAATTCGGGCGCTGGGGTGACAGTAGCTGTTGGGCTTGGCTCGTCTGTTGCCGTCGCGGTTGGTTCAGCAACGGCGTCCCCTGTTACTTCAGGGGCTTCGGCTGTGGCAATCGGCCTCGCCGCCTCCGCTTCAATTATTGGTTCGTCCGCGGCGCTGCCCAGTTGCTGCCACGCGCCCTGGAAGCTGCGGTCGTCGATTGCGCCATTGGCAAAGTCGCGGAACGCGCCTACTTCCGCGCCGATGATGCGCAAAGCCACGGCTGGATCATCGCAATTTCGCAAACCAGCCGCCACCGCCGTCAAATCAGCGGGGATCGCGTCAGCCAGCGCTACGATCGCTTGCATCGTGGCTGCGACCTGGGCGTTAAATTCCGCGCCGGTTTCAACGCAAGATTGCAAGATAAGCGTGTTGCCCGCGGTGGTATTGAGCAGGAATGCCTGGCTTGGGTCTAGCGCAAAGTTGCTAATTTGCTGCGCAACCCGTTGGACGAAGTCATTCTCGGCAGCTGGCAGCGGCGCATAAGTCGGGCTGGGCGCGATAGTTGGCGAAAGCGGCGACGCGCCCGATTCAGCCTCGTCGTCCGCCCCGCCCTGCTCTGCGCTGGTGGTCGCTGAAGCCTGTCCAGTGGCATCAAGCGGGATTTCATCTTGTGGCACTGCTGTGCCGATGCTGAAGGGTTCGTCATCGCCGGGCAGCGCGGGCGCGCCTTCGCCGACGGTCGCTGGCTGCGGTGTCGGGAGCAGCCCTGTGAGTAGTTGGTTGATGTCGATCGTGCCAGTAACAACCAATGCGCCAGCCGCGATGAGCAGCAGCAGCGCCGTGAGGAGGACGGTGGTGCCAACACGCGCTGACTGCCTGGTCGGCGGGCTTCCGACGGTCGGCTGCAAGTCTTCCCAATCGTCGATGTCGATGTCGGTATTCGCCGTGGATAAGGCAGCGCTTGCCGCCATAGGCTCAGCAAGCAACTGGGGCGCGGCGATTTGGTTCAAGTCTTCCATGAGCTCGCTGGCGCCTGGGTAGCTGGGGTCCAGCTCCATCACCCGTTTTAATGCCGCCTGGCCGATGCTGCTGTCGCGGACGGCGTGGGCATAGATCCACCAAATCGCAGCGTCGTTCGCCCCTGCCTCCAGCAGTGGTACGAGTAGCTCTTGAGCAGCTTCCAGCTCGCCGCGTTCGATGAGGGCATGCGCGTTTTGCAGCACAGCCGCTTTGGTATTGCTCATAAAGACCCTAAGAACATGCCATATTGATGGAAGGCGCGTGACAAGCTCACGCAGGCAGTGTACAAGCGCTTTTACCCTTCCGCAAGAAAATAGCCCGCCGTCTTGACGAGCTACGCTATGCCCTGAAGAGGACTCGAACCTCCACCCCGTTAAGGACACGGCCCTCAACCGTGCGCGTCTGCCAGTTCCGCCATCAGGGCAACCACGCTAGAGAGTATACGTTGTACTGGGGCGATGTCAAGTGCAGCGCCGACGGGGAGCGGCTAGTTGTATAGTCCCAGAGTAAGATGGGTGGGTTTTTGGTGAAATCGCTCGG
>VXNO01000052.1 GCA_009840575.1 Chloroflexota bacterium
CGTAGATCCATTCTTCGGGGGGGGGGGTGGCGGTTGTTTCGATATCGCAAGGGCGCGGCTTTGCTGGTTGTGATATTGACAATGGCTATGTTGAGCATGTGCGGGAGCGCCTTTCGTGAGCTCCGCGCGCGACTGGACACCAAGACGGGGTTCTATGGCGGCGCTCTTCTTGGAGTTGGCTCAGCCCGATGCGCTTGGCTTCAGCCGAAAAGTCCGCATTGATGAATTCGTTGGCAAGTATGAAAGGCTGCGGCTGGGCAATGGCGGCTCCTGGTGTCGAGACGATGGCCCGCTCGCCAGGAAGTACAACATCCGCAGGAACAAATCTGGTGGCAAGATAACCTCGGTTGAGTTGCAAGGGCATAAGAAGTTGGCAATTCAAAAGCCGATTCCAAGCTGGATACGCAAGCGCCTCGAGGCAGAGCGATGTGTAGTTTTGGATATCGCCAAAGTTGAAATCGACCATAAAGATGGGCGGCGCGATGATCCGCGATTGAACGCCGCCAGCCGCGTGACCGTTGATGATTTTCAGCCTCTGTCCAAAGCCGCCAACAATGCCAAACGCCAGCATTGCAAGGCATGCCGGACGACAAACCGTCGCTATGACGCCAAGCGGCTAGGTTTTCCCATATCTCAATATGCGGGAAACGGTCTGTACAATGGCACTTGCATAGGCTGCTATTGGCATGACCCGAAGACGTTCATCTCGGAGGTTTGCGCCAGGCTGCTGAAGCAAACACCTCCAGAGTAGGCAAGGGAATTACGCCCCAGCCCCATCCACGATCGCCACGAACTCATCGGCGTTGAGGGTCTCTTGCTCGATCAGCACCGCAACCAGCTACCAATGGGCAGGGACTATATCTCAATCGGTTCGCCACGCACGACTTCAACAATCTCCTCTGCTATCTCTTCGACAGTCTGTGTAGTCGTGTTGCGAGCGAGTTTGTCAGCCAACGACGGACTGTATGAAACGACCTCATCTTTTGTAATGTTATACCAAATTGGCAACAGCACTTGCTCTCCGTTTACTGACTTAGTTACCAGGCCATCAAGTTCGTAATTGGGCCACCCCTTGCCAAAGAAGGCTTTTGACAAGACTACAATCCCGAATCGACTGGAAGCTATACCTCTATCAATATTGCGGCGCAGGCTGTTACCGATTTTGAGCTCAAAGTCGTCATACCATACGGACAGTCCACTGCCCATAAGAGCTTCTGCGAGAGGTGTAACGACGGCTTGCTTGTCTTCCGAGGCGTGGGAGATGAAGACATCGTATTGTCTATCGTAATCGTTCCGGACTAGAGAAGGAATTGTTGAGAGCGGCTTATCTACGAATGGACGCAATTTGCCCGGCAGGATGCGAACGCTGGAACTCACCTTACCTTTGTATCCACCCAAGTCTACTGTTACATACCAATGCCCTGGCCTAGGTATCTGCAAACGTACCGGCGAATTCTTCATGTGGCCGCCGATGTATTGATGGCGGCGCCCACTTCGAAAATACTGGAAATTGGAACTATCCATAAGGCGCACGTTCGCGGAGTTGCCTTTCAGGATGACTTCGACAATTTCACCCCCTGACCGCTGCCTTAAATCGTGTTTTACAAACTTCACGAGTGTCGCCTCGATGTTGTCTGATTATGTACCTAGTATAGCATACTTGATTCGAGAATGACTTCATGAATTTCAATGGCGATCTCTTCAACCGTATGGGTTGCCGTGCTTCGTGAAAAAATGTTGGCTAACGATGCACGGTGCGCTCGAAGCTCGTTAACCGAGACATTGTGCAAAATCGGGAACAAAATATAATCCTCTGTTACAGTCAAGGACTCAAGCGTGTTCAATTCATACTCGGTCCAATCTTTTCCAAAGAAGTCTTTTGATAATACGAGAATGCCGTATCGACTTGAATTAATGCCTGTGTTCAACTTTGCGATCAAATTGTCGCCGATGCGAAATTCAAATTCATCGTACCATACGCGTAACCCGCGCTGCCGAAGCGCTAGTGCAAGCGGCCGAGCTACATCCTCTTTGTCTTCTGAGGCATGAGATAGAAACACATCATATTTGTATTCGCCAACATGCAGTGTTCTTTCGGGCACTTACTTTTCCCTCGGTCAGCTCAACCTGATTCACAGACGAAGCGACTCATAAGGCAGCTTGAACATATTGTTGATGCGAGCGATTGACCCTATACCCCCGCCCCATCCACAATCGCCACGAACTCATCGGCATTAAGCGTCTCTTGCTCGATCAGCACCGCCACCAGCTCTTCCATTTTCTCGCGGCGCGCGGTCAGCAATTCTTTGGCGCGTTGGTAGGCTTGCTGCAAGATGCGCTTGACTTCGTCATCAATCTGCTGGGCATAATGCTCGCTGTAATCACGCTGTTCGCTGATTTCGCGTCCCAAGAAGACCGCCCCGCCGCTGTTGCCATAGGCGCGCGGACCCAGCAGGTCGCTCATGCCAAACTGCGTCACCATTGCCCGCGCCATCCGCGTCGCCTGTTGCAGGTCGTTGCTGGCGCCGGTGGTGAATTGCTGGTAGATAATCTCTTCGGCGGCGCGCCCGCCCATTGCCGCCACGATGTCGTCCTCGAACTTCTCACGCGTGATTAGCATATCATCGCCATCGGGTAGCGGCATGACATAGCCGCCCGCCCGCCCGCGCGATACGATGGTGATTTTGTGTACGGGGCTGGTATTCTCCAACAGGTGGAAGAGCAAGGCGTGCCCGGCTTCGTGATAGGCGACCTTCTCTTTTTCTTCGGGGCTGATGATGCGGCTGCGGCGTTCGGGCCCCATAACAACGCGCTCCATCGCCTCTTGCATCTCGCTCATAGCGATCTTGTTTTTATCGCGCCGCGCCGCCAGGATAGCCGCCTCGTTGACCAGATTCTCCAGGTCTGCGCCGCTGAAGCCGGCGGTGATCTTCGCCAGCGCCTCGACATCGACATCGCCAGCCAGCGGCTTGCCACGCGAATGCACCTTGAGGATATCCTGCCGTCCGCGCACATCGGGGTTGTCCATCACCACCTTGCGGTCGAAGCGCCCTGGACGCAGCAAAGCGGGATCCAGGATATCCGGGCGGTTGGTGGCGGCGATGATGATGATGTTGGTGTCATTGTCGAAGCCGTCCATCTCCACCAGAATCTGGTTAAGCGTCTGCTCGCGTTCGTCATGCCCGCCGCCCAAGCCAGCGCCACGATGCCGCCCGACCGCGTCGATCTCATCCACGAAGACAATGGCGGGCGCTTCGGCTTTGGCGCGCTCGAATAGGTCGCGCACTCGGCTGGCGCCGACGCCAACGAACATCTCCACAAACTCGGAGCCAGAGATGCTGAAGAAAGGCACGCCTGCCTCGCCAGCCACAGCCCGCGCCATCAAGGTCTTGCCGGTGCCGGGCGGCCCCACCATCAACACGCCTTTGGGAACGCGCGCGCCCAGGCGGATGAACTTCTCCGGCTCTTTGAGGAATTCGACGATTTCCTTAAGGTCTTCTTTGGCTTCTTCCGCGCCGGCGACATCTTTGAATGTAACCTGCGGACGTTCCATATCGCGGGCGACGCGGGGCTTGCTGCGCCCAAAGCTCATGGCTTGGTCTTGCCCGGCGCGCATTGAACGCATCATGCGCCACAAGAACCATACGATAATCAGGATCGGCACCACGCCCAGCAAGATCTGAAAGATGAGGTTGCTGGTCTCGTCAGCCGGCTCATAATAATAGTCGATGCGGTCGAGCGCGCCCGTAGAGACGCCGAAGGTCTCCATGGTAGCGAAGAAATCCGATTGCTGGCTCTTGTAGATGACATCGCTGCGGCCATCGGTATAGGTAACATGCAGCTCGGAGCCGCCTTTTTCGATGACGCGCTCGACGCTGCCGCGCCGCAGATCGTCCGCCAGCCGGTTCAGGGGCGGGGCGCTGCCAAATTGCACCGCCGCGCGGCTGTTGAATGCCAGCAGGAACACCGCCAACACAAGAACGCCGACCACGATCCAGACGCGCTGGGAATTGGGGCTGCCAAATGGCGACTTGCCGCCATCGCTATTCTTCTTGCCGTCCTTGCCACCTTCCGAGACATGTCGGGGCGGCTCTTGCCGATTGTTCATGGGGCTTGGCTCCCTTTGCCTGCGCGGATGCGAATTATACACATCGATTCAAGAACAATGACCCACGAATGGCGCAACAGGTGATAAATCCGCGCCGCGAATCTTATGCCTTGTTTACGCCTCTGACACTGATTTTCCGCTCGGCTTTCGTTATGATTGGCTGCCTGGCATCCCATAGCATCGCGATGGCTCCGCATGAGCGAGCGCAGCAACGACGACTGGCTGGCAGCCCTGCAGGACCCGGTGGCGCAGACCGCTGCCCTCGGTGACCTGCGCGCGCGCCTGCAGCGCAGCATCTACTTCTACCTCAGCCAAGACCGCAGCGACTTGCGCGGGCTGGCAGCGCAGGAACTGACGCAGATGGCGGAAGACCTGGCGCAGGACGCTACCCTGCGCGTGATGGACAACCTGCACAAGTTCCGTGGCGAAAGCCGCTTCACTACCTGGGCGACCAAGATCGCCATCCGCCTGGCTATCAGCGACCTGCGCCGCGCTCGGTACAAGGATTTCAGCCTCGACCAACTGACCGCCGATGGCGAGCTGCTGCCGAGCCGCGCCCGCTTGACCAGTTCATCCTCGCCCAGCCCCGAACGCGCCGCCGAACGCGACGACGTCCTGCAGAAGATCGAGCTGGCGCTGCGCGAGGCGCTGACCGAGCGGCAGTATCAGGCGCTGGTGGCGGTGGCGCTGAAAGGCGTGCCTATGGATGTGCTGGCGCAACGCATGGGCAGCAACCGCAACGCGCTCTACAAGCTGATACACGACGCCCGCCGCAAGCTCAAGGCGCACCTGCAAGAGCAAGGCATGTCCACCGACTACATGCTGAGCCTGTTCGGGGAATGAGACAGACGCTTCCGCAATTCTGTCTTGTGGACAGTTGCTTGCGCCGAGAACTTGCGCAGAGTAGAATAGATGCTATTCTACAAACAGATGTTCGTATATTGTAGACTTTGATTGTCTGAATCTGGTTCGGCGAGGCTTGTTCCAGTGCGAGAAGCATCCTATCTGAACCAAGTGTATTACAAGAATGCTCAGGCAATGGCGGAAGTGCCGGACGAAGTTGTTAACCTGGTTGTAACTTCCCCTCCCTACTTCAATGTCAAAGACTACAGTTTAGACGGCTATCAACAGACCAGTCACAGCGCAAGGAACGGGTCGCAACTTGGCGATTTAGACGACTACGGCTTGTTCATCGGCGAGTTGCTGAAAGTCTGGCAGGAGTGTGAGCGAGTCTTAAAGCCGAACGGAAAGCTGGTCATCAATAGCCCTCTGATGCCAATGCGGAAAGCCGATTACTCTACCCACTACAATCGCCACATATTTGACCTCAATGCTGATATACAGCACTCGATCTTGTATCAGCCTGGGACTGCCATGTACTTGTATGACGTCTTTATTTGGGAGCGCGCGAACCCTAGTAAAAAATTGATGTTTGGCAGTTACCCATATCCACGAAACTTCTATGCGCAGAACACCAGTGAGTTCATCACCGTCTATGTCAAGGATGGCAGCCCTCAGAACAATGTCTCGAACGGCAGAAAGGAAGCCAGCAGGCTAACGCAGGACGAGTGGGTCGAGTATACGAAGCAGGTATGGAGGATCCCGATTCCAGGCAGAGACGATCTGGCGTTTGGTGAACACAGCGCTCTTATGCCAGAAGAAATCGTCTATCGCTGCCTACGGCTTTTCACCTTCGTGGGCGACGTAGTATTGGATCCATTTACAGGCAGCGGGACAACGCTAAAGGTCGCACTGGAAAATGGTCGGCATTATGTTGGGTACGAAATTATGGCAAGCTATAAGAACGTAATTGAAAGGAAGTTGCATGCAGCCAGTCAAAGAAGAATGCTCTTCCCCAACGAGTAGCGGATTAGCATACAACCGAGTCTACCAAATGGACTGCTTTGATATCCTGCGGCGCTTGGACGATTTGTCGATAGACCTCGCTGTGTTGGATCCCCCTTATAACATGAAAAAGGCTGCTTGGGATACGTTCGGTTCTGATGGTGAGTTCTTTGAATTTACTTTCGCATGGATTGACGCGCTGTTACCGAAGATTAAATCCAATGGCAGTATCTACATCTTCAACACTCCCTACAACTCGGCTTTCATCCTTCAGCATCTCGTATCGCAAGGGATGATCTTCCAAAACTGGGTTACATGGGACAAGCGCGATGGCTTTGGCGGAGCTCGACGCCGTTACATTAATGGACAAGAGACGATTTTGTTCTTTACCAAGAGTCGAAATCACACTTTCAATTACGACGAAATTCGTGTTCCGTATCGTTCTACGAGCAGAATGAATCACGCGAAGACCAAAGGCATTCTCAAAAACGGCAAACGCTGGTTTCCGAATCCGAACGGCGGTTTGTGCAGCGAGGTCTGGCACTTTTCGAGCGCCAGGCACAAGAACAAGATCAACGGCAAGGTGCGCTCACTAGGGCACGCGACGCCAAAGCCGCTCGATATGATAGAGCGCATCATCAAGGCAAGTTCCAATCCTGGCGACCTGGTGCTTGATTGCTTTGCTGGCACAGGCACAACCGCTGTTGCAGCCCAGCGACTGGGCAGAAACTTTATCTGCGGCGATCAAAGCGCTGAGTATGTCAGCTTGGCTCGTCAGCGGCTTCAATCCAAAGCGCTAGGACTGTAAGCGATGAGACAGTATGTGAGCAATATCAGTCCAGGAAATGACGCGCTGGAATTCATTGATCGTCGCCTGGCGGACGATAGCTACCGAGGCAGTTCGTCGTCGCAGCACAACCGTTTCTCGATGCACAAGGTCGTCACTATTTTGCGACTGCTTGACAAGTACGCGCCAAACCACTCGCTAATGCGCATCCGTACCACGGACTTGTCAAAGCGACCGCAGAATACCCCAGACGAAGCCGCCTACGCAATGTTTTGCAATGAAGCGAAGCTAGCGGTTGGCAGTGGAACGCAGGACGCGATGCGCAAGAATCATTTTCCTGACTGGCATCGCATGGGGTTGATTGAGCGCTATGGACACAATCAAGCGCCTACGGATCCCTTCAGCCAGCAGGGTGTGAAGTATGTCGCGCTTAGCGGACAAGGCATGAGACTCATAGCGGCGGATGGGATTGACGAGCAGTATTACATTTATTCGAGTGGCATAGACAAGCTGCTCGGCGGGTTTATCAGCATACTGCTGGCGCTGCTGAGAAACAATCGATTCGCCCTCAAAAAGGTTGGGATATATGAGTTCATGTTCTTTGTATCGGCTATCGGCACAAATACTTCTTTCAACTTGGGACTTGAGAAGTGCGTGGAATTGTTGAAGGCATACAGGTCTCTGTCTACTATTCAGGCGCACAGCGTTGTCGCGATCCTGGCGGATGAATTGAAGCCCGAAAACTTCGCTGGGGAAAAGCCTGCGAAGCGTGATTTTCACAATTGGCAGAACAAGGCGCAACAGATTTACGATCTGTTGAATCAAACCGTCTATTTTGAAGTGCGTAACAATACCCTCTACCTCCGAAAGGGCAGAGTCAGGTCATTCAGCGAGAAAGTAAAATACTTTGATCGACACAGAGTCAGCAGAACGCCAGGATTTGAACTGCATCACGTGGTTCCACTCGGCTGGTCTGAGAGCGAAGCTCAGTTTAAGCTATTCGACAACTGGAAGAATATGGTATACATCAGCGGCTATGAACATGCGCAGATTACTCAAAATGGCAACCGAAATGTTGTTATGAAAGCCAACGACGAAGACTTGATACTAAGCGACTACCGCGAAAGTAACATCCACTTAAAGAGTGGTGCATCATTACTGTATGACGCATCAAAACAACCGATCCTGCTTGATTACAATGAGCAGATCAGACAGTCGGTTGCTATATGCTGAACCTGTTCGGGTAGTGAGGCTAATCGCGCAGCGCCATCAAACTGCCGAAGCACATTTCGTCGGTTGTGCCTTCGCCCCAAACCACATAGCGCGGCTCGTCGGACAAGCTGTTGTCCCAGGTGCATGTCATGCGCAGGACATCGCCCCTTTGCACGCGCAGTGGCTCGACAAACTGATAATTGCCTTGCCAATGGAAATCCCAGCGCGGGATATCCAGCAGCACCAGCGCATCGTCAGCGCCCGGATTCAATTCCAGGCGGAAGCTGCTGCCCAGTTCGTGCATGTGTCCCGCCGCGTCAAAAATAGTGAGCGCGCTGCGGATGGGCATATCACAATGGCCAGTGGCTGCCTCGCCACGGTTTTCGGCGTAGTCCGCCAGGCTCTGTCCACATTCATAGAGCAGGTAATCAGGCGTATAGCGCGCGTCTTCCCCATAAAGATCGCCGACCCGTTTGACCGCCGCCGCCCGCTCACATTGCGCACCTTCCACACCGGCCGGGCAGGGGATTTCTACTGGCGCGCTCATGGACAAAATCGTGATTTCGTCCAGTTGGCTATCGACAGATTCCATTTCCAGGACGAGTTGGCTCTGGTCGGGCTGGCGTTCGATTGACAAATTATAGTGCATTTGTATGACAATGCTCTGCCCGCTTTCGATGCGAAAACCTGCCCCGGACGGGAAGCTCAGCGGCAAAGCGCCCGGCACCCAGCCACCAAATGAATCGTGGCGGGCGCGTATGCCGATGCCGCCATAACATTGCCAGCCTGGTTCGCCATCGGTGGCTTCCGCCCGTTGGATTGCGCGGTCGCTTTCCGCATCAACAACATAAAATATGGCATGGTGCGCCATCTCGGCGACATCGGGGATGAATTCGTAGCCGGTGATAAACATCGGCTCGCTGATATTCAATGGCAGGGCGAAGCAGCGATAATCGTCAAGCAGGTCTGCGGCTGGCGTATACGGCTCGTCCAGCTGCAGCGTCAAGTTGGCGCGGACCTCAGGGACGTCGAATCCGTCTGTCGCCGCCGGCGCAAAGGACTCAGGATCGCCCAGCGCTGCGCCGACATCCACCCAAGCCGCGATCAGCGCGATATCCGTGTCGGACAGGCGGCGATCGTTCTGCAACGGCAGCCCTTCCTGCGAGGGCGGCCAAGGCGGCATATAGGCGTTGATGACATGAGATTTGATATCTTCGGCAGCCAGCATGACATCCTCTGTCGATGTCAACGGCGCATAGGCGGCGATTTGTCCATCGCTGTGACAAGCGACGCAGTTGGCTTCGATGATGGCGCGTACATGCTCGTGATAAGTGGGGTGTTCGGGGATGTCTGCCCCGGCAATCACGGGCGCTTCTGCAGAATCATCTTCATGATCTTCTGCGCCATGAGCATAGGCAATGCTCACCCCAGCCAACAATATCAGCAACGCAATCAACAATCTCATCACAAATCCTCCAATATCTAATATAATTCTAACATAAAGGTCGTCCGCCATCGACCGGGATGATGTCGCCGGTGCTGAAGCGCAGGTGAGCGATAGCCGCATACACCGCCGCCGCCACATCGTCCGCTTCGGCAATTCGCCCCAGCGGCGTCTTGGCTTCTTGCTCGGCGATGAGCGCTCGGGGCATGCGTTGGGCATAGTCGCCATTGACCCAGCCGGGCGAGACCGAAAGCACGCGGATCTGTGGTGCCAATGCCCGTGCCAGCGAGCGAGTCATGCTGTCCAGCGCCGCTTTGCTGGCACAATAAGCCACATTGCTGCCGACGCCTGTGCGCCCGGCAATGGATGAAATGTTAATCACCACGCCGCCCTCGCCAGCGCGCAGCAAGGGCTGCAAGGCGCGGAGGCTGGCGAATGCGCCGCGAAAGTTGACGCGGAAGATGCGGTCGATCAATTCATCGTCCAGCGCGATTAAATCCTCATGCGCCACTGCCTTGCTGATGCCGGCATTGTTGACCAGGATGTCCAGCCGCCCGTAGGTTTCGCTCACCGCTCGCGCCAGCTCCTTTTGCGCCGCGGCATCGTCCACCGGGCAGCGCAGAACCAGATGCCCGGCCCCAGCCAGTGTGTCGGCTACTGCCTGCGCCTTCCCCGCATGGTTGTTGTAGGTGATGACGATTTGCGCGCCAGCCGCCGCCAGTCGCCGACAGATCGCGCTGCCGATGCCGCCGCCGCCGCCAGTTACGACGGCAATTTGTCCGCGCAATGCCGCTATGCCACCTCTGCCTACCATGAGCGCAGCGCCATTGGCAGGTGGTCCACGCGATTTAGGTAGTGCATCACCGTCTGCCCACGCTCAATGTCGATGCGCGTAATTGCCGTATTGTTATGATAATAGCGCATGGTGTGCGCTCGCGATGGCAGTTGGTCAAAAAGCGCCTTGATCAACACATCCAGAAAGCCGGCATGGGAGACCAGCGCGGCAACCGCTTGCGAATCAGCGCGCCGGCGCAGTTCTCCCGCCACTTTGAGGGCGCGGTAATGGCTGTGTGTCTCTGGCTCCATGCCCAACGTCGTATCGTACCAGCCGCTTTCTGTAACTGCTTCTGTCAACTGCGCGCGCGGGAATGCCTGGCGGATGGCTGCGCGCGTCATGCCGCCGAAGCCACTGACCTGCCCGTTCTGCCGCGCAAACAAGCCCCCTTTCTCGTGAATATCCAGCCAGATTGCCGGCCGCAAGCCTAGCGCTTCGCCCAGCGGCTGTGAGGTAAGCAGCGAGCGAGCCATGGCGCTGGTGTATAGCTGCCCGATGTCGATTTCGCCCGCCGCTGCCTGGTTGCCCAGCCAGTCGGCCAGCCGCTCTCGCTGTTGATAACCCAGCTCGGTCAAGCCGGGGTCGACCTTGCGGCGGTGCACGGCATCGGCAGTCAAGGCGTTGTTTTCCGATTGCGCGTGCCGTATCAGATAGACTTGCATCAGACCTCCCGGCGCTCATTGACTAGCTGTATAGTCCCAGAGTAAGATGGGTGGGTTTTTGGTGAAATCGCTCGGGG
>VXNO01000163.1 GCA_009840575.1 Chloroflexota bacterium
GAAGGGGTTTGGGGTGGGGGCAAAGCAACGCGTATCCAGCAGATTCGCCACTCCCACCTGCCTGGCGGCTTGATAACTGCCGCTGCTAAGACTATAATCTGAAGCGGTCTTCACTATGCCAAACTCGGTCAACATGGAAGCCCGATGCAGCGTGAACGAATCACCGATCACATCATCGTCTTCCGCAGCGAATTGTATGCACAAGTTACTGCGGGTCTCGTGCTGACTGCGGAAGGCGCTGTGCTGATCGACACTTTGCTGTACCCCGAAGAGACTTTGCGCATCCGCCGCTACATAGAAGAAGGCTTGCAAACGCGCGTGCGCTATATCATCAATACGCATTATCACGCTGACCACAGCACGGGCAATTGCTTCTTCCCCGAGGTCGAGGTGCTTGCGCACAGGCGCTGCCGTCAGTTGTTGCAGTGTCGCGGGCACGAGAGCTTGCGGCGCATGCGAGCGACCGGCGGCGAGTTTGACGGGGTGAGGCTTGTTTTGCCAGCCTGCACATTCGAAGACACCATGCTGCTGGAGCTGGGCGGTTGTCGCTTTGAGCTGCGGCACAGCCCAGGACATAGTCCGGATTCCATCACCTGCCGCGTAGACGACCATACGCTATTCGCCGCCGATACATTGATGCCAATTCCTTATTTTGTCGATGGCAATTCGCAGCAGTTGCTTGCTTCCTTGCGGTCGCTCGAAGTTGAAGAATGCGAGCACCTGGTACAAGGGCATGGCGAAGTCATCCTGCGTGGCGAAGCGCCTGCCAAGATCGCCAGCGACCTGGATTATTTGCAGCGCTTGCAGGATGGCGTGCGCAGCGGCTTGCAGCGCGGCGACCAAGACATTGAAGAGCGTCTGAGTTTGTCAGATTGTGGCAAGAGAATTGACCAATTTCATGGCATTATAGAGCAACTGCATCGCCAGAATATACAAGCGCTTGTGAATGAGCTGCTGGCGGAAAGCCCCACGCGGGATTGACAAACACGAGGGAAGCAAGCAATGGACGCAAAAGCGAATTATCTGACCAGCGCCGGCGCAGCCGAATTGCGTGGCGAGCTGCGCCATTTGATTGAGGTGCGGAAGCCCGAAATGGCGCGTAAACTGAAAGCGGCTGTGGCGCAGGGCGATCTCAAAGAAAATGCCGATTATCACGACGCCAAAGAGCAGTTGGGCTTCATCGAAGGGCGTGTCCGCCAGTTGGAAGCCATCCTGCGCGATGCGGTCGTGGTCGAAGCGGGCGCTGGCAACGACGAAGTGCGCGTCGGCTCGACTGTGCTTATCCGGGAAGACGGCGAGGACGAGGCGGAAGAATACCAGATCGTAGGCAGCGCCGAAGCCAACCCCCGCCAACGCAAAATCTCCCTGGAAAGCCCCATCGGCGCGGCGCTCCTGGGCAAGTCGCAAGGCAAAAAAATCAAGGTGCAGACGCCGGACGGCATCATTCGCTTCAAAATTGTCGCCGTGCGCTGAGCAGGCCTCCCCCACCCCAAACCCCTCTCCCAAAAAATGAGGGAGGGGCTTACAGTTTACCCCTTCACTGGCTTCTGTTTATTTTACGAATAGGGCATGAAGTTGCCCGTGCCGCCGAAGGGGTCGTTTTCTTCGTCTTCCGGGCGCTGCTTGGGTTTCTGTGGCGCGACGCTGCCAGCGGGTGGCGGGGGTGGGGCGGCATTCTGCGCTGGTGGCGCGGCGGACATATCGGCATAGTCGCTGAATGGCGATGCCGCCGCTCCGGTAAAAGGCTCCGCCGGCACAGCCGCTTGACGACCCACGCCTTTGTACCAAGCCATCAGCTCGATTTGCAGCGATTCGATGCCGCTGTTGGGCAAGCCGCCACCATAATTGCAGACCACCGCTTTGATCTCAGCTTGGATGATTAGCGCTTTGCTCTCAACAACTTGCACTGCGCCTGCTTCCGCCGCCACAATATCGTCGGCGGGGTCGCTCACCCGTTGGCCCAAATGAGCCAACATGGCTGCATCCCCCAAGGCGGCTGGCGCGGCGAAGAACTTCGAAACCGTCTCTTGGGTCTGGATATCGAAGCCCCAGAATTCAACCGATTGCAGCTCGCCCGCGACTTGCGAAGAGGCGGAAATGCCACATTCGCCCAAGAAGTCGTTGCCCTGCGCATGGTTCAGCTCGATAGCGAAGGAATCATCATAATTGCTGCCTTTGATGAAGGCCGACATGGTATGCAGGACAGGCGCGCCCAATTGCGGGTGCATCGTGCCGCTGGCGGAGAGGCTGGCGCTTGGCGATTGCCGCGTAGATTGGGTATCGGTATAGCCGCTATGGGCGCTAAGGCTTGACTGCGGCGCGGCTGCGGCTGTTGATTCTGGTGCCTTCGGCGCAGCTTCCGCAGTGCCGCCCATGCCGAGCAAACCCCGCCCCACGACGCTGACGATGACAGCGCCCAGCATCACGATAATCAGCGAGGCGACCACCTGCAGGCTGCTGCTGACAAGACCCGGATCTTCAGGCGCTTCTGCGCCAGTCAACTCATTGAAACCGGAGATGCGCGTGATGGCTTCCAAGGCTTGACGTTCTGCCAGAGGGATCTGCACATTGGCGGCTAAGCTGCGCACGGTCGCTTGCGGCTCGGGTATCTGCTGCAGGACCAGCAGGGCGTTGACATCGTCATAGCTGATGGCTTGCGAATGTCCCACCGCCACCATGCGCACCCACTGCTGCGTGGCTTGCTGGCTGAGATGGCGTGGCGAAGCGCCGGTGAACTCGGTGGGGATGACGACATAAGCGACGACCAGCCCGATGACCATGCCTGTCAAGAGCAACGCGATTGTGGCTCGCTGGGGCGCTGATTGAGCGAGGGTCTGGATGCGCGGATTAGACAAGCTAAACCCGCTGGTTTTTTCATCGGCTGCAGCGAGTGTGGCGGGGTCTGTATAGGATGAATTGCCAGCCGGGAGACTCATGCGGGGCAACCTTTCGAGTCGGCGTTTGCGTAGCTGCGGGCATTATAGGCGGGTTGCGCATGGGCAACAAACGCCATGCCAGGCAATTTGTACAGATTTTTGATATTTACCTGCTGGGGGCTGAGCCTAGCCGGCGACAGGTTCCGCCGCTTCGACTGGTTTGAGGCCGCGCGGCAGACGCCAGGCTGTGAAGTCACAGTCAGGATAGCGGCTGCAGCCATAAAAACTCCGCCCCTTGCGGCTGCGCTTGCGAACGACCTCGCCGCGCTGCTCATCCCCGCAAATTGGGCAGAGCTGCCCAGTGAGATCCAGGTAGCGCTCGGTGTGCTTGCATTCGGGATACCGCGAGCAGCCGATGAACTTGCCATAACGCGAATGTTTGACCAGCAGCTCGCCCTCTTCGCAGCGCGGGCAGCCCCTTCCAACCTTTTCCGCAACATCGCGCCGCGGCATATTCGCTTCCGCGTACTGCAACCGCTGCTCAAATGGCGCATAAAACTCGCCTAACATCGGCTTCCAGAGCAGCTTGCCGCTCGAGACCGCGTCAAGTTGGTCTTCCATGCGCGCCGTAAAAGCGTAGTCCATCTCTTCGGCGAAGAATTCCGACAGCAGCTCGCAGACGACGAAGCCCGTCTTGGTTGGCTTCAGGCGGCGTTGTTCTTGGCTTACATAATCGCGGGTCTGGATGATGCTGACAGTCGGCGCATAAGTGCTGGGGCGGCCGATGCCTTTGTCTTCCAACTGGCGGATGAGCGTGGCTTCAGCATAGCGCGGCGGCGGCTGCGTGAAGTGCTGTTCGGGGAGGATCTGTTTGACCAGCAGCTCGCCCTCTTCGCAGCGCGGGCAGCCCCTTCCAACCTTTTCCGCAACATCGCGCCGCGGCATATTCGCTTCCGCGTACTGCAACCGCTGCTCAAATGGCGCATAAAACTCGCCTAACATCGGCTTCCAGAGCAGCTTGCCGCTCGAGACCGCGTCAAGTTGGTCTTCCATGCGCGCCGTAAAAGCGTAGTCCATCTCTTCGGCGAAGAATTCCGACAGCAGCTCGCAGACGACGAAGCCCGTCTTGGTTGGCTTCAGGCGGCGTTGTTCTTGGCTTACATAATCGCGGGTCTGGATGATGCTGACAGTCGGCGCATAAGTGCTGGGGCGGCCGATGCCTTTGTCTTCCAACTGGCGGATGAGCGTGGCTTCAGCATAGCGCGGCGGCGGCTGCGTGAAGTGCTGTTCGGGGAGGATCTGCCGGCGCTCAAGCAGCTCGCCCGCTTGCAGGTCGGGGAAGTCCGGCTGGGGCTCGTCGGCTTTCTCAGCGCCAGAAACTGCCAAGTGTCCGCTGAGTTTCAATTTGCTGCCCGATGCGCGCAGGGTATATGGCATGTCTTCAGTCGTCAAGCCAGCCGCGATATCGATTCGCAGGGTGTCATACACAGCCGGCGCCATCTGGCTGGCCACGAAGCGCTGCCATATCAGCCGGTAGATGGCGAGTTGCGCCTTGTCCAGATGCCCGGCGAGCGATTCGGGGCTGCGCGTGATGCTGGTGGGGCGGATGGCTTCGTGTGCTTCCTGCGCGCTCTTGGCGCGGGTCTTGTATTTTGGCGGCGACTTGGGCAGGAAGGGCTTTCCATATTTGCCGGTGATGTAGCGGCGCGCGGCTTGCTGGGAATCTTTTGAAACTTGTACGCTGTCGGTGCGCATATAGGTAATCAAGCCGACCGCTTTGCCCGTGCCGATGTCGATGCCTTCATAAAGCTGTTGGGCGAGGCGCATGGTGTGGCTGGCGCTCAACCGCAGGCGCGATGAGGCCGCCTGCTGGAGGGTGCTGGTGGTGAATGGCGCGGCGGGCTTGGATTGGCGCGTGCCGCGTTTGACAGCGCTTACCTGGAACAAGCTCCTGCGCAGAACATCGACATGCGGCAGGGCGGCCGCTTCGCAATCCAGCGCGGGCGGGTCATCCCGCTTGGCATCAAAGCTAACGCTGTCATCGCCGATCTTCATCAGGCGGGCTTTGAAGGGCGCGGCGGCGGGCTGGCTGGCTTTGGCAAGCAGCGCGTCAATCGTCCAATGTTCGACCGGCACGAAGCTCTGGATGGCTTTTTCGCGCTCGACCACCAGCCGCAAAGCGATGCTCTGCACACGCCCAGCCGATAGCCCGCTGCGGACTTTCTTCCACAACAGCGGTGACACTTGGTAGCCCACCAAGCGGTCCAGGATGCGCCGCGCCTGCTGGGCATCGACCAAATCCATATTGATGTCGCGCGGGTTAGAGAAAGCTTCACTCACGGCGCTGCCGGTGATTTCATGGAAGACGACGCGCTTTATTTTGTCTGTGGGCATTTCCGCCGCCGCTACCAGATGCCAGGCGATCGCCTCGCCCTCGCGGTCGGGGTCGGTTGCCAGATAGATTTCTTCCGCGCCAGCCGCCGCCGCCTTGAGTTCCTTGACGGTAGCGCGCTTTTCATTCGGCACGCGGTATTCGGGCTCGAAGTCATTGTCGATATCCACCGAGAGCCGACTCTTGAGCAAGTCGCGCACATGCCCCACAGAAGACATGACGGTATAACCCTCCCCCAAGAAGCCGCCGATGGTGCGCGCTTTGGCGGGCGATTCGACGATGACCAGCTTGCCGACCTTTTTTGGCTTGATGGCGCGCGCGCCGTTGGAGCGGGGCCTGGCTACCTTGCGGGGTTTGCCTCGCGGCTTCTTCGCGGCTTTCTTGCGCTTGGGCTTGGCGACGACTTGCGGCTTGGGCAGGCTGTTGTGGGCGGGTGTAATCCCTCTGCGGTAGAGACCTCTGCCGCATTCCATACATTGTCCGCGCGTGCCGGCTACACCAGTGTCAGAATAGACTGCCTCGGGATTCTGCAATACCCGTTTGCTTTTACATGTGAAGCAATGCGCTTCATAAACCTGTGAGAGCTGGTCAATCATATCCCGTCCTAGTGGATGTATGTGCGATGTTATAGATATTCATGGCTGCCGTTTTCGCGCAGGTAATCGACCACCTGTTTGACATCCTGGCTGCGGTCTTTGTGGCAAACCAGCAGCACATCGCCCGAATCAACCACTACGATATTTTCGACGCCGATGGTAACCGCCAGCCGGTCGCTAAAAACTAGCGTATCGCGCGTATCCAGGATGACACGGTTTTCACGCGCGCCGCCTTTGATGCAGTTGCCAAAATTGTCTTGGGGCAAGATGTCATATAAAGACGACCAGGTGCCGACATCGCTCCAGCCGATATCAATCGGGATGACGGCGATATTATCGGCTTTTTCCATGATGGCAAAATCAATCGACAGTGTCGGCATCGTCTCCCAGATATCGCTTAATTTCTGCTGATAATCGTCTGTCTGGCTGATCGACTGCAAATAGGCGCACATGGCGTACATGGCTGGCTGGTGGCGCTCCAGGTCTTGCATCGCCCGGTCGACGCGCCAGATGAACATACCGGAGTTCCAGCTGTATTCGCCCGCCGCCAGGAAGTGCGTCGCCCGCACGATGTCGGGCTTTTCAGTGAAGCGGCGGCTCTTGTAGACAGGGAAGCCGCGACATTCGCCCAAGGACTGTCCCTGCTGGATGTAGCCAAAGCCAGTGGAGGGATACGATGGCGCCATGCCCAGCGTTACGATGCGGCCAGCCTGCGCCAGTTGCCAAGCCGCGCCCAGCACATCACAAAACTTGTCGACTTGGCTGATGTGGTGGTCGGCGGTCAATATGGCGACGGTCGCATCGGGGTCGCGCTGCTGGATGACGGATAAAGCCAATGCCAGCGCCGGCGCGGTATTTTTTGGGTAGGGTTCGATGATGAAGTTTTCGCGCGGGATTTCCGTCGCTTCGGCTTGCAGTTGCCCGGCAATTTGCTGGCCAGTGACGACGAAGATCGCTTCGGGCGCGAAGAGCGGTCGGATGCGCTCGATGCTGGTGCGGAACATGCTGTGATCGTCGATGAGCGGCAGCAGTTGCTTGGGCATATCGGCGCGGCTAAGGGGCCAGAGGCGCGTGCCCCTGCCACCGGCGGCTATCAGGGCGTAATAGCTTTTCATCGCTGCGACCTTTGCAAGTTGGTGTTGCGCGCGCGGCAGTATTGCATAGCGCCAACAGTCTCGACAAGCCCCTTTAATTCCATCAGCGCCAATGTGCCTGATACAACAGAAGCGGGCAGTTGCGTCTCGCGGACGATTTCATCGACATGGCTGGGGTCGGAATCAAGCTGCGCCAATATCGCGCTTTCGGTCGTGTCGGCTGGCTGGATAAGCTCGGCTTGTCGCTGTGTTTGCGCTGTCAGGTGCGTCATATCCAGGGCATCCAGAATATCGCTGGCATCCATGACCAGTTGCGCGCCGTCCTGGATGAGGCGGTTGCAGCCGCGCCCGCTGATGCTGTAATAGCCGTGTGGCACAGCGAAGACATCCCGCCCCTGCGCCAGGGCGTGGTGGGCGGTATTCAGCGCGCCGCTGCGTTCGGGCGCTTCGGCAACGAGAACCCCATGCGATAGCCCGCTGATGATGCGGTTGCGCTGCAAGAAATTGGTGGGCAAGGGTGGTGAGCCGATGGGCAGCTCGCTGAATATCGCGCCGCTGGCGATGACCTCTTCGGCAATTTCGCTATTCTCGCGCGGATAGATTTTGTCGATGCCACAGCCCAGGACAGCGATGGTGCGTCCGCCGCCTGCCAACGCGCCCCGATGCGCCGCCGCGTCGATGCCGTGCGCCAAGCCAGATACAATCGTAACGCCCTGCCGCGCCAGCTCTTGCGAGAGCTCGTTCGCCGCATCCCAGCCGCGCTTGCTGGGTTTGCGCGTGCCGACCACGCCCAGGCATTTTTCGTCAGCGTCCATTACTTGTCCACGTACATAGAGCAGCAGCGGGCGATCGTCAAGCTGACGCAGCAGCGCCGGGTAGGCGGCGTCGTCCTGGCTTAGCAGGCTCGCCCCCGCCGCCGCGACCTTGTCCAGCTCACGTTGCAAATCAATTTTCTGGCGCGCGGCACAAAAGCTGTATAGCAGCTTGCGCGGCAGGGACAGACGCAAAATAGCGGCGTCCGGCTCCACCCAGAGCGCTTCGGGCGACTCGAAATGCGCCAGCAGCCGCGACAGCTTGACGATGCCGAACTTGGGCAACAGGTGCAGACCCAGCCAATAGCGATGCTGTGGATTATCACTCATGTAGTTAATCTATACGGTGAAGTCGCGGAAAGCATATCAGCGCGGGCAAATCGCTGTCAAGGCGGGCGCTGCCTTAGTTCTGGGGGAGCAAGCCCTCGGGCAAGCTCATGTGGATGACGCCGCTTGCGAAGTCAATTTGCTCGATTGTCTCTTCATGCGCGGGGATGAGCAGTTCGCCATAGTCGGCGCTCTCGAGGATATAGACATCGTTAGCGCCGGTTTCCAGCACATCGCGGATGCGCCCAATCTCAACGCCATCGGCGATGACCTGCAAGCCATGCAACTGAAACAGGAAGTATTCGCCTTCATCCAGCGGTGGCAATTGCTCAAGGTCGCAATAGACCAGCTTGCCGCGCAATGCTTCGGCTTGTTCGCGACGGGCATAGCCCGACAGCGAGAGCAGGGCATAGGTTTTGTTGAAGCGCAGCCGCAGCAACTCGACCCGTTCGCGGGCTGAGCTGCTTTGCTTATCCGCCAGGTAGATGTAGCGTAGCCGCTGGAGGGCTTGCGGGTCTTGGCTGTGCACGCGCATACGCACTTCGCCACGCACACCGTGGGGACGCAGGATCTCGCCGATGACCAGTTGGCGCGGCAATGACGGCATGGTCACGATTGGCTATTCAATTTCCAGGATGACGCGCCGCCGCCGCTCTCGCCCGTGTTGGTTTGCTTCGGGCATGGCACGTAGCAGCGTGCGGATAGAATTGGCGACGCGGCCATTGCGCCCGATGACGCGACCCATATCGCCCTGAGCGACCGAAAGCTCCAGCACGATATTTCGGCTGGTATCCCGGCGGCGCACCTGCACCTGGTCGGGGTGGCTGACCAGGTTTTCGGCGATGTATTGAACCAGTTGCTCTTCCATGCCGGGCTGCCTTTCGTGAACTAATCGGTATCAGCCGCCAGCCGAGCCGCCTCGCGCGCCTTGATCTTGCTTTCGCCATCGCCAGGCGCTGGGTAGTTGGTCTTGGGACTGGGCAGCGGCGGGCGGGTTTCTTCGGCTTCGCGCACCAAGTCATCCATACTTTCGCCAGCCCGCAGCCGTTCAAAGCGCGCCCAGGTGCCGGTGTGCCTCATCAGGCGGCGCACGGCATCGCTGGGTTGCGCGCCGACCGAGAGCCAATACAAGGCGCGGTCTTCGGCGATGATTTCTGTGGCTGGCTGTGTGCGCGGGTTGTAATGCCCGATATTCTCCAGGTAGCTGCCGTTGCGAGCCTTGCGCTGGTCAATGACGACGATGCGGTAGCTGGGCTGGCGCTTGAGCCCCTGGCGACGTAGACGGATGCGAACCATGTGTTTTCTCCTGCTAAGTTAGGCGGTCAAGCCGGGGATCTTAGGCATCTTTCCGCGGCTGATTTGATTCATAAGGCGGCTCATCTGGCGGAATTGCTTGAGCAGCTCGTTGACTTCGCGCACTTCCACACCGCTACCGGCGGCGATGCGCTTCTTGCGACTGGCTTTTAATATGCGCGGGTGGCGGCGCTCGTAGGGCGTCATGGAATTAATGATCGCCTCGACCTTGCGGATGCGTTTTTCCATATCATCGCTGTTGAGCTCGGCTTGCGTCTGCAGCTTGGACATGCCGGGGATCATACCCATGACCTTGCCCAGCGGTCCCATGCGGCGGATCTTCTGCAGCTGCTCGAGGAAGTCTTGCAAAGTAAATTCATTCTTCATGATTTTGCTTTGCAGGCGCAGCGCTTCTTCTTCTTCGTAGAGCGTCTCGGTCTTTTCAATCAGCGACATGATATCGCCCATGCCAAGGATGCGCTGGGCGATACGGTCGGGGTGGAATAGCTCCAATGTATCGGCGCTGACTTTTTCGCCCGTGCCCATATATTTAATGGGTACGCCTGTAACCGCGCGCATCGACAACGCCGCGCCGCCGCGGGCATCGCCATCTACCCGTGTGAGGATCAAGCCAGTAATGCCCAGGCTTTCGTTGAAGCCGCGCGCGATATTGACCGCCTCCTGCCCGGTCATGGCGTCGGCAACCAGCAATATCTCCGCTGGCGAGGCGATGCGCTTGATCTGCTCCAGTTCTTCCATCTTGGTGTCATCGATTTGCAGACGCCCCGCCGTGTCAATTAATAAAACATCGGCATTCTGTTCGCGGGCTTGTTTCAAACCACGGCGCACGATATTGGGCGGACTATCACGGGTACCTTCTTCGTAATAAGGCACGCCGATTTGTTTTGCCAACGTTACCAACTGGTCGACCGCAGCGGGACGATAAGTATCGGCAGCCAGCATCAAAGGCTTGCGACCGCTGGAGCGCAGGTGCAAGGCGAGCTTGGCGGTGTTGGTTGTTTTGCCAGCGCCCTGCAAGCCCACCATCATGATGACATGCGGTGTCGAACTGCCGCTGAAGCTGAGGCGGCCTGCCTCGCCCAACATCTCCACCATTTCGTCATGGATGATTTTGACGACCTGCTCGCTGGGTTTCAGCGCCTTGTGCACTTCTTCGCCCAGTGCGCGCTGGCGGACTTGCTTGATGAAGTCCTTGACGATGGGCAACGCGACATCCGCCTCGAGCAGCGCCATCCGCACCTCGCGCATGACCGCTTTGACATCAGCTTCTTTGACGGTGCCGCCTTTGCGCAAGCCTTCGAAGGCGGTATCCAGTCTTTGCGTCAGAGAATCAAACATCTTCATAGCTTCCTGGCTAGACGACAGCCCATGTTAGTCGCAGGTAACGCGCCTGTCAAGCCGCAACCGTCTGGGGAATGGCGAATCTGCTGGATACGCGTTGCTTTGCCCCCACCCCCAAACCTCTCCCCGACCGCCAGTGTCTACGCGGCGCGGGACCTTCCCCCGAATCA
>VXNO01000039.1 GCA_009840575.1 Chloroflexota bacterium
GTTGGGCGGCGGCACCGTCGGCTAGATGAGCGGCGTGGGCGTTATGGTCGCTGGCGGCGGCGGTGGCGTGGGGGTGGCGGTTGGCGTGGGCGTCGGCTCTTCAAGGAAGCTTTGGGCGGCTTCTTCGCTGGGCGCGGCGCTAGGGCTGGGCGCTAAAGTCGGGCTGGGTTCGGGCGTCGGGCTGGTGGTCGCCTCTGGAGTCAGGGAGTCTTCAATTTCTTGCCCATCGTCATCGCCTTCGCGGTTGATTGGCGCTTCAGACGTCGTCGGCTCGAAGTTGATCCAGCCATAGCCCGGGAAGTAGACCTCGACCCAGGCATGGGCATCGCGCTCGCGCACGATGAACTGGCTGCTCGTCGGCTCCAGCTCGCCTTGGGAGAAGCCTGCCGCCAGCCGCGCGGGAATGCCCAGGTTGCGCAGCATGATGATCATGGCGGTAGCGAAATAGGTGCAATAGCCTTCCTGCGCATCAAAGAGCAGCCACTCGACCACATCGACATTGGCGGGCGGCGCGCCGATGGCTTCGTTGTAGGCTATGTTCTTGCGCAGCCAGCTTTCGATGGCGCGCGCGCGGTCGTAAGGACTGTCCGCGCCTGCTTCCGCCACGATCCGCTGCGCCAGTTCCAGCACGCGCGTATTGGGTGAGCCGACATACAGGTTGGGGCTGCTGACCCAAGCGGGATAAGCCAGGCCGGCGCGGCGCAATTCATCGGCTGTTGCCAGGCTGATCTGGCTGGTTGCGGTATAGCTCTCGCCCTGGCGCATGACATGCAAGGGGCGGACCACTGACACATTCATGGCGGAGTTCTGTGGTTTGTCGGTATACAGCAGGTCAATTTTGCCACTGCCACCGATGCGCTGCGGCTGGGGCGCGGCGTAGTAGATGCGCGAATTGGCAGCGCCGATGGTGAACCGCTGTTGTACTGCCTGCCTGCGTCCGCCCAGCACTTCGCCGTTCATGGTGATTTCGACTGGCGCGGCGCGATCGGTAATGCGCAAGTCCGCCGAAGGCGACCACTGACCATTGCTATACCGTTCGTACACGCGCGACCGCCAATAATAGCGCTGTGGCAAGGGTGGCGCCTCCACCTGAAAGACGATTTCATCGCCCAGTTTGATTGCGCCACGCAATTCCAGTTGGTCGGCTCCATAATAATCCGTGGTCGCGAGCCCCGCCGCATCAATCGGCGCGAAGACACGCCCCCAGGCATTGGCAACCTGCTGCAGCGGGTCAGAAGCCAGAAAATCTTGAAAGTCGTCCAAGCGCTGCTGCAAGTCTTCGCTGGGCACATGCCATGCCAAGGCCAGCGCTACCACAGAAAGCGCCAAGCCGATCGCGGCGGTCTGCCGGAAGAGCGAAAGCGGGAAGCGAAAGCCACGCGCGCGCCATTGCCAGCGGCGGTCGTTCAAGTTGGAGCGCACCAGCAGCACCAGCGCCATCAGCAGAAAGCCCAGCAGGTAGCGGTCCAGCGGCGCATCGCCACCAAATACAGCGATATTCACCAGCAGGATCAAGCCAGGCGGCAGGACCACCCGCCAGACGCGCTCCAGCCGAAACAAATGCCAACTGCTGCTATACGCCAGCAGCCAAAACAACAGGCTCGCTAGCAGGCTGAAGACCAGCTCGTCGGTGTTGATGCCGCTGCCGACGACCGCGCTCAGCCAGTCCGCGCTGCGATTTACCGTCTCTGCCAGCGCGTCGGGCAAGGGCAGGGCGGATTGCAGCGCGGCGGAAACCAACACAACGGCAACGCCTGTCAGCACCGTAATCAGCAATGCGCGCGCTTCACCCAGGCGGCTGCGCGCGACGACCGCGCCGTAAATCAGCCCAGTAAATAGTACCGGCAAAGCGATAGTGAGGTCGATGGGCCAGCCAGTGTCTGTGATCGCCAGCAGCGGCATCAGCAGCAGCGCGCCGCTCACGATGAGCGTGGAAACTGTGTCGGGCGCAATCGGGCTGCGCCAGCGGGATCGCCGTTGGAGTCGGCTGGAAGACAGTGCGGCTGTGGTCATCGCTTGGTGAAAAGTGGCTGGCATCAGATAAAATAGCTTATGCCAGTTTCGACAGGCTGGCAAGCGCAATGGGCGGGGACTGGCTCTGGGTGGCGGCTTTGCGCTACACTTGCCGCATCCGGGTTTGCCAAGGAGATCGCGGCAGGTCCTGCGCCTGTCGAGGAAAGTCCGCACTCCACAGGGTAACGATGCCGGCTAACCGCCGGGCAGGGCGACCTGACGGCAAGTGCAACAGAGAACAGATTGCAGCGCGAGCTGTGAGGGTGAAAAGGCGCGGTAAGAGCGCACCGGACGCGGCAGCAATGTCGCGTGCCAGGCAAACCCCATCGGGAGCAAGGTGAAGCAGGCGCAATTGGAGGGGCCCCTTCTGCAAAAAGCGCCGGGTGCACCGCTAGAGGTCGTCGGCAACGGCGACCCCAGATAGATGATCTCCCCGTCTGCGGACGGACAGAATGCGGCTTATGCGGCAGACCCGGATCTTTTTCGCCCCCGCATTCCAAAAAAAAGGACGCTGCCTCCCTGCCCTAGCAAATCAGATATGCCGGAAGCAAGCATGAAGCGCCGCCCCAACATCTTGTGGATCTGCACCGACCAGCAGCGCTATGACACGATTGGCGCGCTGGGCAACCAGCATGTCTCCACGCCGCATCTCGACCAACTGACGCGGCGCGGTACAGCCTTCCTGCGCGCTTATTGCCAAAGTCCCGTTTGCACCCCCAGCCGCGCCAGCTTCCTGACCGGGCTGTATCCCAGCGCCGTCCGCGTCAACCGCAATGGCAATCCCGCTTTCCCCGACTTCCCGCCTTTGATAAGCCGTCGCCTGGCTGATGCTGGTTATACTTGCGGGCTGATCGGCAAGCTGCACCTCAGCAGCGCCTATGGACGCAGCGAAGCGCGCGCCGACGATGGCTACAGCTATTGGCAGTACAGCCACGCGCCCCGTGATGACTGGGCTAGCGGACACGATTATGCCGACTGGGTGCGCGAACATGGCGGCGACCTCGGCGAGCTGGTCAAGGATGCGCGCGGCCTGCCGGCTGAATTGCATCAGACGACCTGGTGCGCGGAAAAAACCATCGAGTTTCTACAAGCCAACCGTGACCGCGCCTGGTTCGCCAGTGTCAATATCTACGACCCGCACCCGCCTTTCAATCCGCCGCAAAGCTACCGCGAATTATTCGACCCAGTCGCCATGCCGCCACCGCTTTTCCGCGCTAGCGACCTGGCGCAGCAGGCGAAGCTGGCTGATATTGACTTCCAATCACGGGCGCGTCCGCCGGATTGCCTGGACATCAACAGTCCCATCTTGCCGCAGTCCCCGCAGCGCTCGCTCATCGAAGCCGAAACCGCCGGCGCGCGCGATGCCCAGACGCTCATCGCCGCCTATTACGCCATGATCAAGCTGATTGATGAGCAAATCGGACGCATCATGGCGGCGCTGGAGGAGAGCGGGCAGCGTAACAACACGGTCATCATTTTCACCAGCGACCACGGCGAAATGCTGGGCGACCACGGTTTGATCCAAAAAGGCTGCCGCTTTTATGAAGGGCTGGTGCGCGTTCCCTTGATCCTGGCTTGGAGCGGGCAATTTGCCCAGGGCTTGCGCAGCCAGGCGCTGGTCGAGCTGACGGACATCGCGCCGACCTTGCTGGATACCTGCGGGCTGGGCATCCCGCCCTACCTAAACGGCAAGTCGCTGCTGCCAATCCTCACGGGCGCAGCCGACCCCGACCAACATCGCGAGTATGTGCGCTGTGAATACATCGACGCGCTGGACCTGCCCGGCGCTTCAGTCGCGACCATGCGCTATGACGGGCGCTACAAATTCATTCGCTATCACAACCACAACCAAGGCGAGCTATATGACCTGCAAAGCGACCCCGGTGAATTTGTGGACTTGTGGGAGAGCGCCGCGCACCAGGAACTGAAATTGAACTTGGCGCTGCGCAGCCTGGATGCCACGCTGACAAGCCAGTACCACGGAGCGCCGCGAATCGGACCGATGTAGCTGATGGCAAAAAAATAACCCCTCATATCAATGATGCGAGGGGCGGTGAATTGAACCATTTGAGCAGAGCTATAT
The DNA here is from genome assembly GCA_009840575.1 of Chloroflexota bacterium. Classification (GTDB taxonomy): domain Bacteria; phylum Chloroflexota; class Anaerolineae; order Aggregatilineales; family Phototrophicaceae; genus UBA6055. Next base: position 4,097 of record VXNO01000039.1, read on the forward strand.
CCGTAGTACCCGGCTCGCCTGCTTGCCTTTTGGCCCTTCGGTGATGGTGAATTCGACGGTCTCGCCTTGATCGAGGCTGCGGTAGCCCTCTCCGTCGATGGCTGAATAGTGGACAAAGATGTCCGGACCCTGCTGCTGCTCGATGAAACCATAGCCCTTCTCAGCGCTAAACCATTTCACCGTGCCGGTAATACGCTCTTCCATGCTGGGACTGCTCCTGAAATACCTTGCTGAAGTGATTCTTTGTTCCAGCCGACTTTCTGAATAAACCGTCTGTAACAAAGGCTGAGGGATAAGATAATGAAATCTAATCACTCGACAACTACTATACACGCGGAATTGGCATTTGGCAACACATTGTTCAGAAAATTGAAAAAGATTTAACATTTTGACTTCGCCACACCTTCATTGCCCTTTGCGCCTTACTCAAAGAAACGATAGCGCAGCAAAGTCCAGGCGGCGATCGGCGCGTCCGTCCATTTGATCTTTTTGCCTTCGTCATACTCGCGCCCATAATAAGAAATGGGCACTTCCACGATGCGGATGCCCTGCCGCAGCACCTTGGCGGTGAACTCCGGCTCAAAGTCGAAGCCGCGCGCATTGATCGTCATGCCCATCACCACCTCGCGCCGAAAACACTTATAACAAGTTTCCATATCGCTGAGGATGGCGTTGAAAAGGATGTTGGTGATGAGCGTAAGCCCTTTGTTTGCCACCATATTCCAAAAGTTCATCGCCTTGCGCGTGCCACCCAAGAAGCGCGACCCATAGACGACTGTCGCCACGCCTTCCTGGATAGGCGTGAGCAGCCGGCTGTATTCGCGCGGGTCGTATTCGAAATCGGCATCCTGGATGATGATGACTTCGCCCGTCGTCCGCTGAAAGCCCGTGACCAGCGCCGCGCCTTTGCCACGATTCTCTTCGTGATAGAGGATCTGCACGCGGCTGTCGGCTTCTGTCTCGATCTGCGCCAGGATTGCGCGGGTGCCATCGGTCGAGCCATCATCAACGATAACGACTTCGTCGACAATAGCTTCCGCCAGGACGCGCCCGACGATATCCTTGACTGTGCGCGCCTCGTTGTAACAGGGGATAACCACGCTCAGGCTGGGTTTTGGCGCATTTGGATCGGGCGGGTGAGAGGGAGGGTGTCTCATAGGTTGAATGTGTCTTTATGAATTTGGCTGCGAACTGATGCGCGGATAAGTATACCACAGCCACCCGCGCAGGTCTCAGTGCCTAGCCGAGGTCCCTTGGGATTTTGGGCAGGATGGCTGCGCTGCCGGCGATGATGCGCGCTTGACAATGTGGACTTCGCGCCAGGTACAATCGCGCCGAATCGGTGATAGTGGCATAGGCATCGGGGAAGCGCTCGATCGCCTCGCCAACCAAGCCCGTTTCTCGCATCAGCGTGATGCAGTCCGCTTGCTCGGCGATGGCAAAGTCCGCTCCCTGCCAACTCATGGGCGCGTCCAGATAAGCGACGTCGGTGAAGAGCAGATAAAATGCCGGTTCGCTGCGTCGCCCTTGATACACCGCCAGGTACAATCGCGAAAGCCGCCGATGATAATGATAAATCTGGCAGCGATAAGCAAGTGGCTTGCTGATGTTGAAGACATTACGGCTGCCGGGCTGGCGCTTGGCCATGCTGATTCTCGCTGGATTTTCACTAGGCGACGCCTGTGTCGATTTGACCACATTGCCGCCCGCGCGCACAAGGACCTTTGGCAGCCGCGCATTTTTCTGACACAATAGCCGCGCCAATATGAGGAGGGTATCATGCGCTTCGTGAACAAGACAGCCGTCGTAACCGGCGCAGCCACAGGCATCGGCGCAGCCACCGCGCTGGCATTCGCCGCGGAGGGCGCGCAGGTTGTGCTGGCGGATATTAATCAAGCCGCGCTGGATGACCGCGTGGCGGAGATACAGGCGGCTGGCGGCGTGGCGCTCGCCGTAGAAACCGATGTATCCCAAACCAGCCAGGTTCAGCGCATAGCGGAAGCGGCGGTCGCGGCATTTGGCGGTATCGACTGCCTGGTCGCCAGCGCCGGCATTCAGACCTATGGCAGCGTCGTCAGCACCGACGAAGATACCTGGGACCGTACCCTGGACATCAATGCCAAAGGCGTCTACCTGGCAGCGAAATACTGCATCCCGCAGATGGCCAAAGGTGGCGGCGGCGCGATTGTCAATGTCGCTTCGGTGCAAGGCTTGTTCAGCCAGCCGAATGTAGCTGCTTATTCCGCATCCAAAGGCGCGGTCATCGCCATGACGCGCACGATGGCGCTGGACCATGCCGCCGACAAAATCCGCGCCAATAGCTTGTGCCCGGGCTCGGTCGATACGCCTATGCTGCGGGATTCAGCGCAATTGTTCAATCCAGCCAATCCCGGCGGCGCGATCAACGAATGGGGTGATTTGCATGCTTTGGGGCGCGTCGCCCAGCCAGCCGAAATGGCGCAAGTCGCGCTCTTCCTGTGCAGCGATGCCGCGTCTTTCATCACCGGCGCAGCCATTGTCGCCGATGGCGGCTTGACCATCCGCATCTGAGGGATCCCATTATGACCTGCCACTGCGCCGAAAAATTGCTCTGGCAATCCATGCCTGCGCTGGAAATTGAGAATGACCTGCTCTCCGCCACGATTTTGCTGGACAAAGGCGCGGACATCTACAGCCTGGTCTACAAGCCAGCCGGGCTGGATGTACTGTGGAAAGCGCCTTGGGGCAGGAAGCACAGCGCGCGCGGCTTCGACTCAGCATTCGATTCGCAGACGGCTTGGCTGGAAGCCTATGCGGGCGGCTGGCAGGTGCTCTTCCCCAATGGCGGCTTCGAGAATACATACAAAGGCGCGCGGCTGGGCTTTCATGGCGAGGCATCCATGCGTGCCTGGGACTATGAAATCTGCCAAGAGTCCGCCGCCAGGCTGGAGGTCAAGCTCAGCGCGCAGCTATTGCGCAGCCCCTACTTGATCGAACGGTGGCTGGTATTGCATGCGGGCAGCCCCGTCCTGCAACTGCGTGAGCGCATCACCAACCAAGCCGGCGAGCCCATGGACTGTATGTGGAGCCACCATCCCGCTTTTGGCGCGCCCTTCCTGAGCGAACATTGCGTCATCGATAGCGGCGCGCGGACACTGCTGGCGGACGATGACTATGCCGGGGCAGCCAACCCACTGCGACCCGGCGCGACCTACAACTGGCACCAGGCGGAAGGCATCGACATATCGCGCGTCCCAGCGCCCGACCAGCCTCGCGACCTGCTGGCGTATTTGGGCGACTTTGCCAGCGGCTGGTACGCCATCACCAATCAGCAATTGGGTATCGGCATCGGCTTGTGCTGGGATGCGGACGTTTTTCCTTATGCCTGGTTCTGGCAAGAGATTAATTCTTCGCCCGGCTTCCCCTTTTACAAGCGGTCTTACGTCATCGCCATAGAGCCAGCTTCGTCTATTCCCGGGCAGGGCTTGAGCGCCGTCATCGAAAAAACCGGCGCGCAGCTCACCTTGCAGCCGGGCGAATCGCGCGAGGTCGAGTTGAAGGCGATATTTTACGAAGCGCAGACGGGCCTTGCTGGCATCAGCGACGCCGGCACTGTGCGGCTGAAATGAAAAGGGGCGGGGGCGTGAACAGACGTTTTGAAGACAAAGCCGTCATCGTAACGGGTGCGGGCAAGGGTATCGGTCGCGCTTGCGCCATCGCCTTCGCGGAAGAGGGCGGCAACGTGCTACTTGCTGATATTGACGAGCGGGCTGGCGAAGAAACAGCGCAAACAATCCAGCAGCGGGGCGGGCGGGCATATATGGTGGCGGGCGATATTGCTGACGAAACTTATGTCAAGCGCATGGTGGCGGCGGCTGTCGCGCAATTTGGCGGCGTCGATGTCTTGCACAATAATGTCGGCGTCGTCCGGTATGGCACAGTGGTCGAGCAGCCGGTCGAAGATTGGGATTACCAAATCAACATCAACCTGCGCGCGACCTTCCTGACTTGCAAGTACGCCATCCCCCACATGCGTGAACGCGGTGGCGGCGCGATTGTCAACACTTCGTCGGCGCAGGCGGTGGCATCGCAGCGGACGGTGGCAGCTTACGCGGCATCCAAAGGCGCGATTGTCAGCTTTACCACCACAGTCGCGCTGGATCATGCGCATGAGAATATCCGCTGCAATTGCATCGCGCCTGGCTCAATCCACACGCCTATGTTGGATGACGCCGCCGACCGCTTTGGTCCCGCCGACCCCGCCAGCATGATCGTCAACTGGGGGCAGCAGCACCCTATCGGACGGGTGGGACGCCCGGAGGAGGTCGCCAAGCTGGTCCTCTTCCTCGCCAGCGATGATGCCTCATTCATCACCGGCGCATTCTATCGGATTGATGGCGGCTTGTTATCCACGCTACTCTAGTTGCGCAGGGCAATTGCGTCATCCGCCGCTAATGCACATCAACCAGCGGCGCGCCCAGCGCCTCCATGCGCGGCTTAATGCCCAAGCCCGGCACCTCGGCTGCTGCCATGCGTCCCTGTATGCGCTGCGGCGCGCCCGCGGCAGTACTGACGGTGACATAGCTGTTGAAATCGGTGGCGGTGAAGAGGAATTCGGTTGGTGTGCTATGCGCCAGGTGCGCGATGGCGGCAGTGGTGATATCGCCGCCCCAGCTATCTTCGATCGTCATTGCTACGCCCATTTCCACACACAAGTCGCGCGCCAAAGCCGCTTTAGTCAGCCCGCCAAACTTGCTGATTTTGATATTCACAACATCCGCGGCTTGGTCGGCGTGGCTGCGCAAGAGCATCTCCAAGCCATCCACTGATTCGTCCAGGACGAACGGATGCTTGCAGCGCCGGCGGATGGACAGGCATTCGGCGTAGCTGGCGCATGGCTGCTCAATATACACATCCACATCCCGCACCGCCCGGATGACCCGCGCCGCCTCGTGCATCAACCAGCCGGTGTTGGCGTCGGCGATGAGCTTGTCGCCTGGCTCTAACAAAGCGGCGATCTGGCGGATGCGCTCAATATCCGTCTCGGGGTCGCCACCGACTTTCAGCTGGAAGCGCCGATAGCCTTCCCCGCGGTAAGCGGCGACTTTCTGTGCCATGGCTTCGGGCGCTTCTTGAGAGATGGCGCGGTAAAGTACAAAGTCATCGCCATAGCGCCCGCCCAGCAAATGGCAGACTGGCTGGCTGGTTGCCTTGCCCAGGATATCCCAGCAAGCCATGTCGATGCCTGATTTGACATAAGGATGCCCCTTGAGCGCCGCGTCCATGAGGCGATTTAAGCGCGAAAGCTGCGTCGGGTCGCTGCCCAGCAAGTGCGGTGCCAGCTCGCGTACCCCAGCGCGCACGCCATCGGCATAGGCGGGCAGATAAAATGGACCCAGCGGGCAGACCTCGCCATAGCCCACGATGCCGCTATCCGTCTCGACCTGGATGATGCTGCTATCGAAGACGTCTACGGACTTGCCGCCCGACCATTTGTAGCTGCCTTCGTGCAAGGGCAGGTCGACCTGGTAGACGGCGATGCGGGTGATTTTCATGCGGCTGCCTCTTTGATTTATTACCGCGAATGTTCTCACAATTTGCCAGAGTGTAGCAACTGCTCTAGGCTTCAGCCACAATACTTATGCCATTGTTCGCTCATGTTATTGATAGGAGAACTCTCATGTCCTTCGTAGACCGCCTCGACCCGGAGCTTGCGCCAATGCTGGAGGTTTTCCCCGCCGAGTTGCTCAAAGCCTGTGGCGATGACCCGCCCGTCGCCCGCGAGATGCTCGCCCAACTGATGGAAGTGATGTTGGCTGCGCTCCCGCCCAGCGAAGTGCAAATTGAAGAACGCGCCATTCCCGGCCCAGATGGCGACATCCCAATCGCGATTTACCACCCTCCTCCAGCTAGCACACCGCGCCCAGGCTTGTTCTTGATGCACGGCGGCGGCTATGTCGTCGGTACTGAGCGCGAAGATATGAACGGCATTGCCTTTGCGGATCATGTCGGCTGCACAGTCGTCTCGGTCGGTTATCGCCTCGCGCCTGAATTCACCTACCAAGCTGCCATTGCCGATTGCTTCGCCGCGTTCAACTGGATGGTGGACAACGCGGACGAACTGGGTATCGATACCAGTCGCATCGCCATCGGCGGGGCAAGCGCGGGCGGCGGCATGACGGCGGGCTTCGCGCTCTACAACCGCGACAACCAGGGTCCCGGTATAGCGCTGCAACTGATTATTTATCTCATGCTTGACGACACCCACGAAACGCCCTCAGGCTACGAAGTTACGCACCCCAATGTTTGGAATCGCGATGTCTCGCTCAAAGCCTGGAAGATGTATCTCGGCGACGAATACGGCACAGACAGGGTCTCCCCCTATGCCGCCGCCGCGCGCGCCACTGACCTGAGCGGGCTGCCGCCGGCTTTTGTCACCGTCGGCGCGCAAGACCTCTTCCGCGACGAAGCCATCGACTACGCCCAGCGTCTCATGGCGGCTGGCGTGCCAACCGAGCTTGAAGTCTATCCAGGCATGTTCCATGGCACCGAGAATATGGTGCCGACGGCGGCAGTCAGCCAGCGCATGCGCCTGGGTTATCTTGATGCCCTAAAACGTGCCATCGGCTGAGCGGGCGGCAAGACAAAAGGGCGTCCCTTATCAGGATGCCCTTTTGGAAATTGCTATGTGACCCCGGAAGGACTCGAACCTTCAACCTAACGATTAAGAGTCGCTTGCTCTGCCAAATTG
>VXNO01000176.1 GCA_009840575.1 Chloroflexota bacterium
GCCATGTCCGATAACCCCTCGCCAGATACTCCGCTCACGAGTCTTTTCCTTGGCCCCGCCGAAGCGCCGTATGAGTATCGCGGTGGCAAGCTGGCGCACAACTTGATTCTGTTTGGGCGGGTGTGTCGGGCGCTGGGCATGGGCGTAACGCCCAACCGCATGATGGAAGTGGCGCGGGCGCTGGCGCACATCCAACTGGGGCGCAAGCAAGACTTTTATTACACTCTGCGCGCCCACCTGGTCACCCGCCGCCGCGACATCGCCTATTTTGACGAAGCCTTTGATTTGTTCTGGCGTCGCCCCGCCGATGGCTTCACCACGTTCAACTTGCAGTCCCTCGGCGAAGAACGGCGCAAGCGCAAGACACAATTCCTGCCGCCGCTGGATGCCAGCCCCAGCGAAGAGGGCGCTGATGCCAAAGCGATCGACTCTAGTATGATTGCCCTGGTGCCGACCTACAGCCAGCAGGAGCGCCTGCGCAACAAAGACTTCGCCGAGATGAGCGCTGCCGAACTGGAACTGGCGAAGCGCGCAATCGCCAAAATGCCCGATTCGCTGGGCATGCGCCGCACCCGCCGCTTCGAACGTGGCAAAGGGCGTCAGATTGATATGCGCCGCCTGATGAAAGAGTACATCCGCAAGCAAGGCGATGTCACGCGGCTGCCCACCCATCGCCACAAAGAAAAGCCGCGCCCGGTCGTGCTGCTCTGCGATATCAGCGGCAGCATGGAACGGTATACGCGCGTTTTGCTGCACTTCATGCACAGCCTGGCGGGCTCGCTAACCCAGGTCGAATCCTTTGTCTACAGCACCGATATCACGCGCATCACGCGGCAGATCCGCCAGAAGAATGTCGATGAGGCGCTGGCGGATATCGGCGCGACTGTGCTGCAATGGGGTGGTGGCACCATGACCGGCGAATGCTTGCGGCGCTTCAACTGGCACTGGGCGCGGCGGGTGCTGGGGCGGGGCGCGGTTGTCATGCTGATTACCGATGGCTGGGATCGTGGCGATATCCCGCTGTTGCACAAAGAGATGGCGCGGCTGAAATTGGCTTGTCGGCGGCTGATTTGGCTGAACCCGCTGTTGGATGTGCCTGAATACGAACCACTCACCCGCGGGGCGCAGGCGCTGCTGCCCTATGTGCATGACTTCCTGCCCATTACCAACCTGGCTAACCTGGATGCCATCGTGACGGCGCTGCAAAACCTGGCTGCTCGCCCCAGCGCTGAAGCCTATCGGCAGGCCTATTTGACTCCCGCCGCAAACCAGGGCAAGCGCATCAAAACATAATTCACCACAGAGGCGCAGTAGGCACAGAAAGCTGGCAAGGCAAGCCCCCACAGCTCTCCTTAGTAGTGAATCTTTGCGCCCGTTGTGTTCTTTGCGTCTTTGTGGTTTGAAGGTAGCGTGTGACTTCGCCTGCCCAGTCAAATTTCCCCTTGCATCGTCAGCATGATTCTGGTAGAATGTATGGTAACGATACCATAAAGGCTATTTGGAACGATTATGCTCCCCAACACGGAAGAAAGAACCATCCCCCGCCCCTTGGATGCGGCTGACTTTCATCGCCCCCGCTATCATTTCTTGCCCGCCGCCAACTGGATGAACGACCCCAACGGCGTCATCTACTGGCAGGGGGCGTATCACCTCTTCTTCCAGTACAACCCCGCTGGTGCCTGGCACGGCAATATCCACTGGGGGCACGCCATCAGCGCCGACCTGGCGCGCTGGCGAGAGCTGCCCACCGCCATCGCCCCTAGCCCCAATTCTCCCGACCAGGGCGGCATCTTCTCCGGCTGCATGGTGGACGATGCGGGTACGCCGACCGCGTTCTACACCGGCGTCAACGATGATTACACCGTGCAAACGCAATGCCTGGCGCGCGGCAGCGAAGACCTGCGCAACTGGCGCAAGTACCCCGGCAACCCTGTCATCAGCGAGGTGCCGCCGGCGCTGGGGCAAACGCGCGACTTCCGCGATCCCTTTGTGTGGCGCGGCGAAAGCTGCTGGTATATGGCGCTGGCTTCGCATATCGTCGGCGTCGGCGGCGCGGTGCTGCTGTATCGTTCACAGAATCTCATAGACTGGCACTATGCCCACCCGCTCTATGTGGGCGAAAAAGCCCGCAACGGCCGCAACTTTGAATGCCCGAACTTCTTCCCGCTGGGCGATAAATGGGTGCTGATCCTCTCGGCGCAGCTTGATCATAGCCCAGCGCAGACCCTGTACTTCGTCGGGCGGCTGGAAGATGAGCGCTTCTTCCCTGAGCGGGAAGCGGTTTATGACGCCGGTTGCAGCTATGCCAGCCTGTGCGGGACGGATGCGCAGGGGCGCGCCTTGCTTTACTCCTGGCTGCGCGAAGAACGGAGCCAGGCGGCACAACGTGAGGTGGGCTGGACGGGCGTGCAAGCGGTGCCGCGGCTGCTCAGCCTGGACGGGCAAAATCGCCTGGTCAGCCAGCCGGTCGCGGCGTTGAAATCTCTGCGCGGCGCGCATAGCCACTACAGCGCGGAGGATGTTGCGGACGGCAACGTGTCGGCGCGCGGCTTGTGGCTGGATATCGAGGCGAGCTTTGATACCCAAGCTGCTGCCAGTTGTGGCTTGGCAGTGGCCGTCTCCCCCGATGGCTGCGAAAAAGCCAGCATCATCTACGACAGCAGCACGCAGACCCTGCAAGTCCATCGTCAATATCGGGAGGGGCGAGACGAGCTCGATAGCGCGCCGCAGGGCATCCCGCACCGGCTGGACGCGGGCGAGGCTTTGCAATTGCGTATCCTGCTGGATGGCTCAGTGATTGAAGTCATCGCCAATGGGCGCGCGCGTATCAGCAGCCGTTATTATATGGATGACGCCGCCAACGACGGGCTGCGCGTCTTGGCTACCGAGGCGCTGCTGGGCTTGGATATCTGGGAAATGTCATCAATCTGGTGAAACTGTTAAATTGAGCGAGTATCATAAGCCGGAAGGAGGCGAGCCTACTGCTAGCGATTCAATAAGTACACCCACAGTAGATTTCGACAGAAAAATCAACGAAACGAGGTTCAAAATGAAGAAAGCACTATCTATCGCGCTATTGATTGTGATGCTGTCCTCGCTAAGCGGCATCTCCACAGCGCAGGTTGAACTTAGCATGTGGTATCACGGCGGTGCCTGGGCGGCTGAGCATCAAGTGTTTATCGATCTTATCGCAGCTTTCAACGAGTCACAGTCGGAATACACCGTCGTCTTGGAGGCTTTCCCACAGGAATCCTATAACTCGTCTATTGTAGCGGCGGCCGCGGCTGGAGATTTGCCAGACATCATCGATGTGGATGGCCCCGTCATGCCTGGCTGGGCCTGGGCTGGCTGGATGGCACCTCTGGAATTGTCAGAAGGCGCGTTGGATAACTTCTTGCCGGGACCCATCGGGGAATGGAATGGCGAACTATATGCAGTCGGCTTGTGGGACGCGGCTGTTTCAATTTATGCCCGGCGCTCGGTGCTTGAAGCTCACGACATCCGCATCCCGACGCTTGACGAGCCTTGGTCTGGCGATGAATTTGACGCCATCCTCGAGCAGCTGCAAGCCACCGGTGAATTCGACTATGCCTTTGACCCGGGCATGGCATGGACTGGCGAGTGGTATCCCTATGCCTTCAGCCCCTTCCTACAGAGCTTCGGCGGCGACATGATCGACCGCTCGACCTATTTGACAGCCGAAGGCGCGCTGAATGGTCCCGAAGCTGTCGCCTTTGGCGAATGGTGGCAGAGTCTGTTTGAGCGCGGTTTGTCACCCGGCACCTCGCAAGATACCGGCGACCGCGAGACCGGCTTCATTGATGGCAGGTACGCCTTGCAATGGATGGGGAACTGGGCTGGCGTTTCCACTCTAGGGGAAGTCGGCGATGATCTTATCTTCTTGCCCGCGCCCGATTTCGGGCATGGCAACATCATTGGCGCCGCCTCCTGGCAGTTGGGCGCTTCTTCCACCACGGAACATCCGGAAGGCGTGAGCAAGTTCATTGAATTCGCCATTCAAGACGAGTGGCTGACGGCTTTCAGCGATGCGACGGGTTTGGCGCCAGCTACTCCGAATGCCGCTGCCATGAGCGAAAACTACTCGGCGGGCGGCCCGCTGGAGGTCTTCTATGAGCTGAGTAACCAGCAGGCGCTGATCCGCCCGGTTACGCCTGGTTACGCCACGCTGGCGCTAATTTTTGAAAAAGCGCTGGCGGATATTGCCAACGGCGCGGATGTCCAGGATACGTTGGACGCGGCTGTGGATGAAATTGACGCCGACATCGAAGACAACATGGGCTACGGCTTCGAGGATATGTAAGCCCTGTCTCACCCTAGGTCCCCTTGAACCACCCGGGGCATAGCGTAATAGTGGGCGAGGCGCAGACTGCTTCATCGCGACCTCGCCCCTGCACATTCTCTCTAGTTTGCAGGAACTCGCTTATGACGACAGCAGCCGAAGCCAGGCAAAAGTCCCCGCTCTGGGTGCGCTGGCTCCTGCCCGCGGACGCGCCCTTGTACCAGCGCTATGAGGCGATTGTGGGCTGGCTGATGGCTTTCCCCGCATTGCTCGTTTTGACCATTTTCTTGGTCATCCCCTTCTTGATGGCATTTGTGATGTCCTTTACCAATCAGCGGCTTGTATCGCCAAACCCGACCGAATGGGTAGGCATGCGCAACTTTGAGCGCTTGTTGACCGTTCGTATCTTTACGCTGGAGCCAGAGCGTGACGAAAGCGGCGCTGTGGTTTGGGACGATGACGGCGGCATAGCGTATCCGCGCCTGCGCACCTTCACGCGGAAGAACCCGGAGTATCCCGAACTGAACGGCTTGCGCGAGTTCGTCTCCTGGCAATCGGGCGAGAATCGTACGGTGATCCTGGCAGCGGATGTCGTCTTCCTGCGCGCATTGATCAATACGCTGCTATTCGCCGGGGTGATTGCGCCGCTGCAAGGTGGGCTGGCATTGTTGCTGGCGCTCTTGCTCAACCAGGCTCTGCCATTCATCAATGTGTTTCGCGCCATTTATTTCGCTCCGGTTGTGGTCTCGATGGTGGTGGTGTCGCTGCTTTGGCGCTTCATCTACGACGGAGAGAATGGCTTGCTCAATACCATGCTGGGCATCGCCACACTTGGAAGTTTTCAACCGGTCGATTGGCTAGGCAATCCCTATACCGCCATGCCAGCGATGATTGCCATGTCGGCTTGGCAAGCGGTCGGTTTTCACATGGTCATCTGGCTGTCCGGCTTGCAGACAATACCAAACAGCCTGTATGAGGCGGCCGGGCTGGATGGCGCTGGCGCTTGGCAGAAGTTTCGCTATGTAACCTGGCCCGGGCTGCGCAATACTGCCGTGCTGGTCCTCATCGTGATTTCAATTCAGGCGATGGGCTTGTTCGTGCAGGTCGATGTCATGACGCGCGGCGGTCCGCTGGATGCCACACAGAGCGTCGTTTATCAAGCAGTACAGCGCGGTTATGATAAACAAGATATCGCAGAGGGGTCGGCAATATCGGTGGTGCTTTTCGTCGTTGTGCTGGTTATCACCATTGTAAACCGCTATCTGACGCGCGACCGAGAATAGCTATGGCGACCATGACTTGGGAAACGCGAGCCAAACTGATTCTCAGCCTGCGATACACGCTGTTAATCCTGATTTCTGCGATTTTCATCTTCCCGATCGTCTTTATGGTCGTCTCGTCTTTGAAGCCGGATCTGCAACTTCTGCGTGATTCCGGCTCGCTGCGCGCCTTCTTGCCTATAGGCGATATTTCACTCAACAATTACGCCTTCGCCTTTGAGCGCGTGCCTGTCGTACAATTCGCTTTCAACTCGGTGTTTACCACAGTCGTGGCTGTGTTGGCCAGCATCTTGCTTAATTCCATGGCCGCCTTCTCCTTTGCCTTTTTACGCTGGCGCGGTAAGAAGCTTATGCTGACGCTCATAATCGCCACCTTCATCGTCCCATTCGAGGTGATTGCAATTCCATTGCTGCTGGTGGTTAACAACCTGCCTTGGTTGGGCGCTGATGGTTTGGAGATCGGCTGGCTGAATAGTTATCATGTGCAGATCATCCCTTTCATCGCCGATTCGCTGGGCATCTTCCTGTTTTATCAATACTTCCGAGATTTACCGGACGAGCTGGTCGAGGCGGCGCGCATTGATGGTGCCAGCCTGTGGCAGATTTATGCGCGCATCGTCATGCCCATCGCGGGACCCATCCTGGCGACGGTGGCCATCCTGAAATTCCTCCTCATGTGGAATGCCTACATCTGGCCCCTAATGACCGTCCGCACGGAAGAACTGCGCCCCATCATGGTAGGCTTGCAATACTTCTTCCAGCGTTATACCTACTGGGGCGAGATCATGGCTTACTTGACCTTGGTCACGATCCCGGTATTGATCTTCTACCTGGCATTGCAGCGCGCCTTCATCGAAAGCATCGCCACATCGGGCATCAAGGGCTGAGCGGCTTGCCCTGCCGGGCTTTCTCGGGCAATGCGCTGCTCATGCGCCTATGCCCGGCAGGTCGCTGAGCCGCAGCATAACGGTTTCGCCATCCTCGCCGGGCACGGGCGTATACAGCTCGGTTGGGTCGCGCAGACGGTCGAGGAAGAGGATGCCATTGAAGTGGTCAATTTCGTGGTGGATGACGCGCGCGTCCATGCCCCGCACGCGGCGTATAATCTCGCGTCCATCTTCGCCCTGGGCGCGGAATTGAATCCAGCTTGGGCGCGGCACATCCCAGGTGAATAAGTCGGGGATACTTAAGCAGCCGTCAAAGCCGACTTCGTCCGCGCCTGCCGCCAGGATCTGCGGATTGATCAACGTCAGCATGGGTTCTTCTGCGTCATCTTCGTCCTGCCCGAACTTGACGACGGTGACGCGCTTGAGCACGCCTATCTGCGCCGCGGCGATGGCTGCGCCGGGCTGTGTCTCCAAGGTATCTTTGAGGTCCTGGATGAGCCGCCGCAGGCTCTTGCTGCGCAGGTTGGCGACTGGCTTGCTGATGCGCCGCAATCGCGCTTCATGCTGTGGGTACAAGACCAGGCGTTTGACAGCCATTTTCCGCCGTAGCGCTGTGTTTTCGCTGCGCAATCCTATCAGAAAAGCCACGCCACCTGTAGGGAGTATATCCCCCGAGCCAGATGCGACTGTCCTGCCGTAGGGGCGCGGTGGCGACTCGTGCTATACTCGCCGTATGAATCCGGATACTGTTGCCCCACAGACGCGCGACTTTCGCCTGGACGACCGCTACCGGGCGCAGCAAGGCACTGTCATCATGAGCGGCATCCAGGCATTGGCTCGCCTGCCGCTCGACCAACGCCGCGCCGACTTGGCACAGGGCTTGAACACCGCCGGGCTGGTTACTGGCTATCGCGGCTCACCTGTTGGCGCGTTGGATACCGCCTTGGAGCGCATCCCCGAGCTGCTGCGCGAGCACCACATCCGCTTCATCCCAGCCGTCAACGAAGAGCTCGCCGCCACCGCCATCATGGGCAGCCAGATCGCCAACCTGCTGCCCCAGCCCAAATATGACGGCGTCTGCGGAATCTGGTACGGCAAAGGACCGGGCGTAGACCGCAGCGGCGATGCTTTCAAACATGCCAACTTGACGGGCGTCGGTCGCAATGGTGGCGTGCTGGCGCTGGCTGGCGATGACCCGTCTTGCAAGTCATCGACCATCCCCTCGCATTCCGAAATCGCCCTCTACGATGCCATGATGCCGGTGCTGTATCCCGGCAGCCCGCAAGAAATCCTTGACCTCGGCTTGTTAGGTTTTGCCTTGTCGCGCTTTTGTGGCTTGTGGGTGGGCATGAAAATCGTCTCCGATGTGGCGGATGAGTTCAGCACTGTCGAGCTGGGGAAGACACGCGAGCTGGTCACGCCCGATTTTCGGCTGAATGGACGGCGCTGGCAGCATCGGCAGGACAATAATTTGGTCGCGCCTTGGTCTGTCGAGCAAGAGCGCGAGATCTTCGAAGAGCGGCAGGCGGCTGTGCTGGCATTCGCCCGCGCCAATCAATTGAATCGCAGCGTCGCGCCTGGCGCTGAGGCTTGGCTGGGCATCGTGGCGGCTGGCAAGACCTGGTGCGACCTGCGTGGATCGCTGCGAGATATCGGGCTGGACGATTCGGCGCTGGGACGGGCTGGCATCCGCCTGCTCAAGTTGGACATGATTCACCCCATCGAGCCACACAGCCTGCGCCAGTTCGCCGCCGGCTTGGACGAGATGCTCATCATCGAAGAAAAGCGCGGCTTCATCGAGACCTTCTGCAAAGAGGCTCTGTACGGCAGCGCGCACATGCCGCTAGTCATCGGCAAGAAAGACGAAAACGGGCAGCGTTTGGTGCGCGCTGATGGCGAGCTGGATGCCGATGCCATCACCCGCGTGGTGGCTCGCCGCTTGCAGGGACGTATCCATGCGCCGCGCCTGGAAGAACGGCTGCGCGAACTGGACGCTGGGCAGGCAGCCGGTGTCATCCCCATTGCCGCGCGCCAACCGTATTTTTGCAGCGGCTGCCCGCACAACCGCTCGACAGTCGTTCCTGAAGGCTCGATTGCCGCGGCGGGCATCGGCTGCCACACCTTGGCGCTTTTGATGGATCGCGATACCGCCGGCGTCACGCAGATGGGCGGCGAAGGCGCGAACTGGGTCGGCGCGGAAGCTTTCAGCGGGCTGGGGCACCTGTTTCAGAATATCGGCGATGGCACATTCGCGCACAGCGGCTCGCTTTCTATCCGCCAGGCGACGGCGGCTCGCGCTAACATGACCTTCAAAATCTTGTACAACGCGGCTGTCGCCATGACCGGCGGGCAAGCTGCTGATGGCTTGATGCCCGTGCCCGAGATGACACATTTTCTGTACAGCGAAGGCGTCGTCAAGACCATCGTTGTCTCTGCCGACCCAAGCCAGTTCCCGCCAGAGACAAGCTGGGCGAGCAATGCCGAGGTCTGGGGGCGCGACCAGCTCGACGAGGCGCAGCGCCTCTTGCGGGATACGTCCGGCGTAACCGCGCTCATCTACGACCAGGAATGCGCAGCCAACCTGCGGCGCAAACGACGCCGTGGCTATGCCCATGACCCCAGCCTGCGCATCGTCATCAACGAAGCCATCTGCGAGGGCTGCGGCGATTGTGGCGCGGTTTCCAACTGCCTCAGCGTGCAGCCGGTCGAGACTGAATTCGGGCGCAAGACCCAGGTGCATCAATCTTCATGCAACAAAGATTACACCTGCCTGGAAGGCAATTGCCCCGCCTTTATGGGCATCATCCCCGCCCAGGAAAATGGCTCGGCACAGAAAGCGGGCTACCGCGTCACGCGGGAAATCCCCGAGCCGCAACGCGCAGTAGACGGAGACACCAATCTATTTTTGATGGGCATTGGCGGCACTGGCGTGGTAACCGCCAACCAGGTGCTGGGCACGGCGGCGGCGCTGGATGGCTTGCAGGTGCGCTCGCTCGACCAGACAGGCTTGAGCCAAAAAGGCGGCCCCGTTGTTTCCAACCTGAAGATCAGCGAGCAAGCTATCGAAGCGGCTGCCAAAATCGGCGCGGCAGACGCGGATACCTTTCTCGTTTTTGACGCCTTGACCGCGTCCGAGCAGAAAAACTTGCAGCGCGCCCATCCCCAGCGCACGCTCGCCATCGTCAGCGCCAGCAAAGTGCCCACCGGCGCTATGGTGCGCGATACGACAGTCGAATATCCCCAAGGCGAGCAACTGCTGGCGCGCATCAACGGGGCGACGCGCGCCGGCGACAATGTCTATTTTGATGCCATCGGGCTGGCTGAGGCGCTCTTTGGCGACCACATGATGGCGAATATGCTGGTCATCGGCGCGGCCTACCAAGCCGGCGGGCTGCCTATGTCGGCGCTGGCAATCGAGCGCGCTATCGAGCTGAACGGAGTCAAGGTCGCGGACAATCAACACGCTTTCCGCGCGGGCAGGCTGCTTGTCGCCGAGCCAGGTTGGCTGGAATCGCTGCAATTAAAACGAAGGGGCGCAGTGGAAGTACAGCCCCAGCCGACTGCCGCATCAGCGCTGCTGCTGGAGGGATTGCCAAAAGAAGGTGAGCTGCGGCGCTTGCTGGAGATCCGCGTGCCTGAGTTGATCGCCTATCAAAATGAAGCCTACGCCCAAAAATATATTGCCGATATCAAACGGGTTTATGCGCTGGAACAGGCTTTCCGTCCCGCCAGCGCGGAATTGAGCGAAGCCTTTGCGCGCTATCTATTCAAGCTGATGGCTTACAAGGATGAATATGAAGTGGCGCGGCTCGCCCTCAAGCCGGAAACGCGGGCGGCGCTGGCGGAGCAATTCGGGGCGGACGCGCGCCAGCATTATTATTTGCAGCCGCCGCTGTTGAAGAGCTTGGGCTTGCGGCGCAAACTCAAGCTGGGGGGCTGGTTTGATGTGGTCTATGCCGGGCTGTATCGGCTGCGCTTCCTGCGTGGCACGCGGCTCGACCCCTTTGGCTACGACGAAGCGCGGGCAACCGAGCGGGCGCTGGTCGAGCAGTATCGCGGGTTGGTGCTGGCGGCGGCGCAGAACCTGAACGACGAGACTTATGAGCGGGCGCTGCGCCTGGCGCGTTTGCCGGATGTGGTGCGCGGCTATGACGAGGTCAAGCTGCGCAATGTCCAGCGCTTCCAGCGAGAGGTGAGCGCTTTGGGCTATTGATTCACCACAGAGGGAACAGAGGTTTAGTGTAGGGGCGAGTCGCCGCCTCGCTCGTTACTAG
>VXNO01000094.1 GCA_009840575.1 Chloroflexota bacterium
CTTGTATCATAGGGAGCATTTTCATCTCATATCACTTATCGCGCCACCACTACCTCATTTTCTTTTCAGAGATGGTAGCCGGTGTCTTACCGCAACACAAATTTGCAGCAGATGTGGGAGTGGCTAGTTAAGTGGATATGGCAACCAAGCCCCCATCCCCCGGACCCTTGCCCCCAGAACGAGGGAAGGGGAGTCTTTCCTGCGGCTCAGAGCGTTTTGAAGCCCCTCCCTCATTTTGGGGTGGGGGCAAAGCAACGCGTATCCAGCAGATTCGCCACTCCCGCAGATGTTACCCCCGTCGATTATGTCCAGGATATGCGGGTCAGACAACGCGGTGCGCTGGCGGCTCTCCGCGCAAGACCGCCAGGCAATCGTTCAGCGCGCCCCAGCCCATGGCGTTGACCGCGCCGGCTGTATGCGCGCCGGTGTGTGGCGTAGCAATCACCTGGGGCAAGCGGAATAGTGGGTTATCGGCGGCTGGCGGCTCTTGGCTGAAGGTATCCAGCGCCGCGCCGCGCAGGTGTCCGCTCTGCAGCGCCTGGAACAAAGCCGCCTCGTCGACCAGTTCGCCGCGCGCCGTGTTAATCAGATAGGTGCCGCGCTTCATGCTCGCCAGGAAGTCCACGTTCACCAGCCCCAGCGTCTCCGCAGTCGCTGGCAAATGCAGCGACAGAAAGTCCGCCCGCGCAAGCAAGGCGTCCAGATCGATTAATTGCACGCCGAGCTGCTGCGCCTGGTCACTGCTCACAAATGGATCCTGCGCCAGGAGGATGCAATCGAAAGCGCGCAGCCGCCGCGCCACCGCCTGCCCTATCGCGCCCAAGCCCAGCAAGCCAACGACACTGCCCGCCAGCGAGACGCCAGAAAGCCGTGGCCATTCTCCGCGCCGCGTGCGCTGGTTGGCATAGGGGATCTGCCGCGCCAGCGCCAGCATGAAGCCAATCGTAAGCTCGGCAACCGCATCGGCGTTAGCGCCCGGCGTATTGGTTACGATAATCCCCCGCGCCTGCGCAGCCGCCAGGTCAACGCGGTCGACGCCGACGCCATACCTCGCGATAACACGCAGGCTATCGGCGCGCGACAAGGCATTGGCATCGATGTGGTCTTGCCCGGCGATGTAGCCATCGTAGCCCGGCAGGATGTCGCGCAGCTCCTCTGAGCGCAGCGGTCTTCCCAGCGGGTTACCGATAACCTCGCCAACTGATTCATGTAGCAATTCGGGCAAACGCGGGTCCTGCTTGCCAAATGAAGTTGGGGTTACCAGAACCCGGCAATCGCTCAACGCCTTCAAGTAATCTCCTCGTCTACTGCCAATAAACTGGTGGTCAAGCTGTGTCAAGCCTATGGAAGAGGAGAAAAAGATGCAGCAAACGCGCGAACCATCGCAAGGCAACACCAAGCAGGCGCACCGCATTCGTGAGAGTTTTGTGTAGCCCCTACGGGACTCGAACCCGTGTCTCCACCTTGAAAGGGTGGCATCCTAGGCCGCTAGACGAAGGGGCCGCCGCGCTGCGGATTGCACAGCACAAACTCAAGCATATATGCCCATGCGTTGCGAGTCAATAGCGGAATAACTGGGGAACAGGGCAATCCCGCCAAATCTTTTTGCCACAGAGGCGCAGAAGTAGAATCAAGAAAGTAATGCGAAAATTTAGGAATGAATGCAGGGGTGCCCCTTGGGTCGCCCGCCGTTTTCTGTGATGATTCTGGACGGGCCCAGGCTCGCCCCTACAGATTCCGTTCTCACGACTTTCTTGGTTCTACTTCTGTGTACTCGGTGGTTCAGCTTACGGGACTACGCCCTGGCGCAGGACTTCATTCTGAAGCGATTGACCTGGTAAAGCGGGCGAATCGTTCACGGTCGCCATTGCGCAGCAAGCCAAATTGCTCGCGGTAGTCGACCAGCTTGCCAATCTGCTCTGGCGGGATTGCTTTGAGTTCCTGGCTAATCTGTAGCGCGCGGTGGATGATGGTTGCGCCGTGCTCCAGCGATTCCAGCAGCAAGTAGGCATCCCAAAGCGACTTCGCCACTGTCAGCGAGCCATGGTTAGAAAGCATGATGGCATCGTGCTCGCGGATAAGCGCGGTGATGGCGAGGCGGTTTTCTTCGCTGGAGGGCGTGGAATAAGGCGCTGTCGGCACCAAGCCCAGCAACACCACCATCTCGGGAATCAGGCATTGCCCCAGGTCGACCCCCGCCAGTGTCAAGGCGACGGCCGTGGGCGGATGCGCATGCACGACGCCATTGACATCAGCGCGCTGGCGATAGCATTCCAGGTGCATGGCGCTTTCAGAGGTCAGGCGCAGGTGGGCATTGGCAGCGGTCGGCTCATCGACGCGCCTGCCGTCCATATCGACGATGATCAGCTGCTCGGGCTGCAAGAAGCCGGTCGCCAAGCCGCTGGGTGTGAGCAGGATGCTGTTGTCGTCCAACCTGGCGCTGATATTGCCGGCTGTGCCATCAATTGCGCCATTCTGGTACATCAATGCGCCGATGCGACAAATCAGCGTCCGCAGTTCCGTTTCGGTAGGCATAGTCGCTAGCTTTCACCGAAGCTCGGGCTGCGTTTTGAAGGGACAGCCGGCGCAATGTCTTCGCGCGCGCCGCCTTTATACAGACATTCCCACAAGGTATCCAGCAAGTCTTGATCAAATTCAATTAAGTTACAGACATCGCAAATGTGCGCCGGCACATTCGGGATACTCAGCAGTTGATCCTGCAGCATGTCCGTGAACGTCGTGCGCTGGGGGGTGCAGCGGCCGACTGTGCAGCGCGGGCAAGCATATCCAGGTCTCTTGGCAGTCATGAAGTCCGCCTCACTGGGCGATCAGCCCGATTGAGCCCAGCGGGAAGTAACGGAAGATGACCTCGCCAACGATATTCCGCCAGGGCACGAGTCCAAAGGCGCGCGAATCGTTGCTGTTGTTGCGGTTA
Organism: Chloroflexota bacterium; assembly: GCA_009840575.1. Taxonomy (GTDB): domain Bacteria; phylum Chloroflexota; class Anaerolineae; order Aggregatilineales; family Phototrophicaceae; genus UBA6055. The sequence continues at coordinate 2,936 of VXNO01000094.1, forward strand.
TCGCCCATGACGAAGTATTCGTCGGTGCCCAGGCTCCATTCGGCATCGCGGCAGCGGTAGGCGCAAGGCTCTTTGATATAGGGCTCATCCAGCGCCACGCCATTGATATGCACAATGCGATCGCGGATCATCACGGTATCGCCCGGCAAGCCAATGATGCGCTTGATCAGCATGACGCCGCGCGCCGCCTCGCTGGGTCGCAGCGAATTGAAGACCACGATATCCCCACGCGCCGGCTCGCTCAGCAGATAATGCACACGACTGACGACCAGCCGGTCATCGCCGTAGAAAGTCGGCTCCATGCTATGGCCATCGACCAGCGAACGGGGTATCGCCAGGTCAAACAGCACGGTGACCGCCAGCACAAAAACGACAGTGCCGACCAGCTCCATCAGCAAGCCAGGCGTCTTCAAAGGGGGGCGGGGCAGATCGCCTATATGTCGGACCAAAGGAAATCCCTTCACGCGCAGGGTTTGCTACCGCGCCAATTATAGGTTTGCCCGCCAACAATGGCAATGCAAAAGCGCGAGCAAACTCAACATAAGCCGGGTTGTCAAATTATCTTTCGCCACAAAGGGCACAGAGGTTTGGCGGTGAATCAATACTAAGCCGGCTCAAAGGCGCGTTTGTTGTCCCGCGAACGAAAGCTCATGCGGATGGGCGTGCCTTCAAATTGGAAAGCTGCGCGGAATTGGTTCTCCAAATAGCGCTTGTAGCTGAAGTGGACTTGGCGCGGATCATTGACATGGAAGAGGATCAGTGGCGGGTCGGTACGTACCTGGGAGGCGTACAGGAACTTGAGGCGCTTGACGCCTTTGGCCTGCGGGGGATGTTTTTCTATCGCCTCACGCATCAGCTTGTTGACATCGGCAGTTGGCATGCGCAAGAAGCGCGCCTCCCATACGCGATTCGCCACCTCCAGCACTTGGTGGATGCGCTGCCCGTCTAGCGCGCTGATGAAGATAATCGGCGCATAGCGGACAAAATGCAGCCGGTCGCGGATATTTTCGATGAAACTGTGCATGGTATGCGCGTCTTTTTCCAGCGCGTCCCACTTGTTGATGACGATGACCAGGCTCTTGTATTCCTCAATGATATAGCCGGCGATATGCTCATCCTGCTCAGTTACGCCCAGTTGCGCGTCAATCACCAACAGCGCTACATCACAGCGCGCGATCGCTCGCATGGCGCGGATGACGCTATACCGTTCGACGCCCGCTTCAATGCGTCCCCGCCGGCGGATACCGGCTGTATCAATCAAGGTAACTTTTTGATCATGCCAACTGATGTCAGTATCTATGGCATCGCGGGTCGTGCCGGCGACTTCGCTGACGATGGCGCGCTCAGCGCCGATGAGCTTGTTTAGCAGGGTGCTCTTGCCGGCGTTGGGCCTGCCTAGAATGGCGATTTTGAGGTGGTCGTCGTCTTCCTCTTCGCTATCATCGCCCAGCTCACCCAGGCGACTCACCAGCTCGTCCAACAAATCGCCGACGCCCAAGCCGTGAATGGCGCTGATGCCGATGACAGCATCCAAACCCAGGCTGTAGAAATCGTAAGCTTCGTCCAGGAAGCGGCGATCGTCGATTTTGTTGGCAGCCACCAGCACGGGTTTATCGCTGCGCCGCAAGATCTCGGCGATAGCTTCATCGGCTGCGGTTACACCGACTTGCGCATCAACCAGCAAAATGATGACATCGGCATCGGCGATGGCGATCAGCGCCTGCTCGATAATCTCCTTGACGAAAGCCGCGCTGCCCTCAGCCAGTGGCGATTCATCCCGCGCCCCACTGGGCTGATAGACTTCGATGCCGCCGGTATCGATGACTTGAAATGTAGCGCTCGTCCAGAAGGACTCGCCATGCAGACGATCGCGCGTGGTGCCGGGCATCTCATGCGTGACAGCCAAGCGCTCGCCGACCAGCCGGTTGAAGAGCGTGCTCTTGCCCACATTGGGTCTGCCCACCAGGGCGACTATCGGTTTTTCTGCCATCTAGGTATGGGCGCTCCGCATGTTCTTCATCGCTGCGAATTGTAGCCCCCACGCGGCAGGAATGGCAGGCTCAGCCATACAAAAGCTATTCGGCTGCGGGCTCGGAGTCGCTGGCGGACGAGGTGATCTCGACATTGAGGACGGACGGGGATAGCGATACATTGGCTTCGCTGAGCGCACTTTGATTGATTGCAATGGACGGCGCAAGATCGTATACGCCCGGCGCAAGCCCATCCAAATCGACGCTGACCTGGATATCGGCGGCGGACAGCGGATCGACCAAGACCACCGGACCATTGACGATGGCGGAGACTGTGCGCGGCGCAATGGCCACCGCGAAGCCCTCGTCCAAGCCAAAGTTATCGACCTCGATGCTGTCAATCTGGCGCGAAACGACGATGGGGATGATATCAATCGTGACCGTGATGTTGTTCGTCCCGCCCATGACAAACAAATCTTCATCGGGCAGCAAGATAGGCACAGTCGCCTCGAACTTTTCTTGATGTCCCGCCAGGCTGATGCGCTCCGTCAGCAGGGTATCCGAAAGCTCCGCGAGCTGCTCCGGCGCGCCGCTAATGAAAAGCGAGGCGGGGTCATAGCTGTAATCTTTGAACAAAAAACCCTCTGTCAAGGTGTTGAGCAGGATATTGGGGCGCACTGGGAATTGGCGGATGTCATCGCGCCGCGAAACACGCACAGCCACCCGAGCGGATTGGGGGCTCAGCATTACGCCAGCCAGCCAGTCGCCATCGGCATCGACCGCGTAGAGGAGGACTTCCTGCTCAAGGGGGCTGCGACTGGTAGACAAGTCCAGCTCGCCACGAATCGCCGCCACTTGCGACATGCGGCTGGCAGCGCTCGTAACCAGGACTTGGTCGATAGCCGGCTGCGGTTCTTCATGCCGAAAGCCAATCGGCGGCGGCGCGATAACGGCGATTTCAATTGGCATATTGCGCGCTTCAATCGGCTCCAGCTCGACCGCGATCTGCCGCGGCTGGATACGCAGCACGGGTCTGCGGATGCTGTCGGAGGTATTGGGCGCAATCATAACTTGCAGCGGCACGGTATGGGTGCCTGGACCCAGCTGGGATAACTCGGCGCGCACATCAATTTCTTCCACCAGGCGCGGGATAGAGGCTTGCGAGCCTTGCACAGTGACGATCGCCGTGCGAGCCGAGCTGCTGGTCATGACGGCGGAGTCGCTATCCACAAAGCGGATGGGCACGCTGGAAAACCGCCGCTGCTGGATGGGGTCGCTTGAAGTTACTGCGATATACCAGACGCCGGTCGCCAGCAGCAGTGAAACCGCCAGCCAGAGCAAGTTGCCCGCGGCTTTGGTCTGTGCCCAGCGGCGGATCATGTTTGCGCCCCTTGCCGGCGCAGCGTCTGCAAGCGCAACTTAAAATCGGCGCGCAATTCACGAATCCGTTTGGTGATATAAAGCTGATCGACTTGTGCAGGACCATAGATGCCGCCCAGGATCAACTTCAAGCGCTGCGCATCCAGGTCGAGGATCATGCGTCCGCCATTGGTGAGCGAGATTTTGCCGGTCTCTTCGGAGACGACCACACAAAGCGCATCGCCAATTTCGCTGATGCCGACTGCCGCCCGGTGGCGCGTACCCAGGTTGGGGTCGGGCAGGTTGCGGCTGGCTGTGATGGGCAAGACGCAGGAAGCCGCCGCAATGCGCCCGCTGTCATCAATGATGACCGCGCCATCGTGCAGCTCGGTGCGGGGCCAAAACAGCGTCGCCAGCAAGTCGGCAGTGACGATGGCTTCCAAGCTGATGCCTGTGCGGATGTATTCTTGCACGCTGCTGTTGCGCTGCAGCACGATGAGCGCGCCATGCCGGCGGCTGCTCAGCTTGGTTACGGCGCTATAAATCTCGTCAATCACCGAGATGCGCGTGGCTTCTGGTGCCAGGCGCGTGCCAAAGAAGGCGCTGCGCCCCAGCCGCTCCAGCACGCGGCGGATCTCAGGCTGGAAGATGACCGGGATGGCGATGACCAAGGCGGTCAAGCTGTTGGCAAGCAGCCAACTAAGCGCTTGCAGCCGCAGCACCGCCGCCAAGCTGATCAAGCCGATTACCACCAGCGCGATGCCACGAAACAGCGCGACCGCCTGCGTGCCGCGAAACATAAAGCTGATGCTGTAAAATAGCAAAGTTACAATGGCGATATCGACGATATCGGTGAGAGCGAGGCTTTCCAGGATGACCAGGACTTGTTCCACGCGGCGGCTTCCTAATAGCTAAGCGGCGCTGTCCCACTTACAAGCGAAAACCCGCTTGCGCAGCGCTAGTTATCGCAATTTTACCATCAATTCGGCAGAACTGCCGTCAAACCGCAGGCTTAACCAGGCCAATCACATCAAGTGTTTAACCACCGAGTGGGTTGAAACGGGCGAGGCGGCGACTCGCCCCTACAAAAAAACTCTGTGCCTCAGTAAGACAAGGCAAGTCGTGCGAATGGAAATTGTAAAGTTTGCCGCTAGTGGTCTACCCCCCTCGGACCCCATATCAATGGGGGAAGGTTTCGCTGCGCATTCGCATAGACATCGATACCCGCCTTCTATCACGGGCTTAACCCAGCAAGCGCGCCAGGATAGCTTTCTGGGCATGCAGTCGGTTCTCTGCCTGTTCAAAGATGCGCGAGCTTTCGCCATCCATGACATCGTCGGTGATTTCTTGGCCGCGGTGGGCTGGCAGGCAGTGCATAACGATGGAATCGGGGCGGGCTTTTTGCAGCAGCCCGGCGTTGACCTGGTAGGTAGTGAATTCATCCATACGCTCGGCTGATTCGGCTTCTTGTCCCATGCTGATCCAGGTATCGGTATAGACGACATCGGCATCAGCCAGCGCCATTTCCGGGCGCGTGCACATCAACAGCGGGCTGCCATGGCGCGCGGCGATATCCAGCGCTTGTTCGCGGATATGCGCTTTCATTTCGTAGCCTTCGGGGGTAGCGATGCGGAAGTCCAGCCCGAACTGGGCGCAAGCCAGCGCCACCGAAGCCGCCACATTGTTGCCATCGCCGACGAATGCCAGCTTGATGCCCTGCAGCCGGCCAAAATGCTCGTGGATGGTCAACATATCCGCCAGCGCCTGGCAGGGGTGATAATCATCGCTCAAGCCATTGATGACGGGCACGCGCGAATGCCGCGCCAATTGCATGACATCGCTATGGTCATAAACGCGCGCCATGATGCCCTGCACATAGCTGGAGAGCACTCGCGCCACATCGGGCACGGTTTCGCGCACGCCCAAGCCAATCTCCTGCGGGCCGAGCATGATGGCATCGCCGCCCAGGTGTTTCATGCCCATCTCAAAAGAAACCCGCGTGCGCAGCGAGGGTTTTTGGAAGATCATGCCCAGGGTCTTGCCACGCAGGATAGGCTGGTTGCCGCCGGCGCGCCACTCCGCTTTTAGTTGCAGCGCCAGTTCCAGGTAGTCTTGCAGTTCGTCGCGGCTGCATGCCGCCAAATCCAGAAAGTGCTTCATCGCTCGCTTATGCCATTTCCTAACAGGTCGGTGAATAGGCTGTTGACGCTAAGGTAAAATCTCGTGCATGTCGCGCCAGTTGCCGCCCCAGCTTGCTTTGGCTTTGAGCGGCACGCGCAGGGATTTGCCATCGGGCAAGGCGGCTTCCATCGTCTCCACCACCAGGGGTCCCACTGCCGCCAGTTCCTCCTCACGCACTTCCAGCACCAGTTCGTCATGCACTTGCAGGATCATCGCCGCAGCGCAGCCCGCAGCGCGCAGGCGAGCATCCAGGTCAATCATGGATTGCTTCAAGATGTCAGCGGCAGTGCCTTGAATGGGCATATTGATAGCGGCTCGCTCTTCATTACCGGCACCACGACTGCGCCGGCCGGCTTTGATCTGCGGATAGCTGCGCCGCCGTCCATACAACGTCTCGGTATAGCCCTGCTCCCAGACGCGCGCGCGCGTTGTGTCGATGTACTGTTTGACGCCGGGCATCTCGGCAAAGTAGGCATCAATGAAGGACTGCGCTTCGGCTCGCGTCAAGCCGGTTTGGCTGGCCAGCCCGAATGCGCCTTGCCCATAACACAAGCCAAAGTTCACGCGCTTGGCGAAGTCGCGCTGCTCGGCGCTGACCTCATCCAGCCCGATGCCATATACAGCCGCGGCGGTAGCGCGGTGAATATCCAGCCCGTTTTGAAACGCCTTGATGAGCGTCGCGTCTTCGCTGATATGCGCCATGACACGCAGTTCGATCTGGTTGTAGTCCACAGCCAAAAATCCATAACCGGCTGGCGCGATAAAAGCGCGGCGCACCTGCCGACCCACTTCGCTGCGGTTGGGGATATTTTGCAGGTTGGGGTTGCTGCTGCTGAATCTTCCCGTGGCGGCACCCGTCTGGTTGTAGCTGGTGTGCAGGCGACCCGTGCGCGGATTGACCAACGTGGGCAGCGCGTCCACATAGGTGCTCTTCAGCTTGGCAAGCTCGCGGTAGCTTTCGATCAAGCCGATGATTTCATGCTCGTTGCGCAGTTTGTTAAGGGTATTGGCGTCGGTGGAAAAACCCAGCTTGGTGCGGTTCAAACCTTCGGTTGGCAAGCCGAGCCGATCGAAGAGTATTTCGTTCAATTGTTTGGGGCTGTTGATGTTGAATTTGCCGCCGCCCAGTTCAAATATCTGCGCTTGCAACTCGGAAAGTCGATTGCGCTGCTGGTCACTCATCTCGCGCAGGAAGTCGACATCCAGCGCCACGCCCTTGCGCTGCATCTGGCTGATGATGGGGATGAGCGGCAGCTCCAGCTTGTGATACAGGCTGCCCACGCATTCGTCCGCCAGTTTGTCGCGCAGAGGCTGCACGAGTCGCCAGGTCATGCTGGCATCGGCGGCGGCATAGGGGGCGGCGACTTCGATGTTGATCTGGCGCATCGTTTTCTGGTCTTTGCCCTTGCCCAGCAATTCGTCTATCTCGGTCATCTGCACATCCAGCGTATGCGCCACCAGCGCCTTGAGCTTGAGAAACTTGCTGATGGGGTTGCTGAGCCATTCCGCCAGGAGTGTATCAAAGGCGATTGGCGCGACATCAATGCCATAGCGCTGCAAGATGACCAGATCATAGAGAGCGTTGTGCGCGACCTTGGGGATAGTTGGATTTTCCAGCGGCGGACGCAGGGCGGCGATGACTTCGTCCAGGGGCAATTGGTCGCCAGTTGGCTCACTGAACATGCTGGACTGTCCCGCTCCGTTGTTGGCGCGGTGGCTGACAGGAATGTAATAGCCGCGCTCGCCAGCCACCGCCAGCGCGATGCCCACCAGCTCGGCGGTCATTTGGTCGAGTCCCGTCGTCTCGGTATCGAAGGCGATCATCGCGGCGCGATTTAGCGTATTTACCAGGTCATCCAGCGCCGTCTGGTCACGCACGATAACCGTCTCGACAACATCGTCGGCTTTGACGATGCCCGCCGCCTCATTGCCATGCAGTTTGTGCGCGCGCTCACGGTGCGAGCGGAATTCCAGCTGCGAAAAAACATCATCGACCGTCTTCAGCTCAAAGTCGCCCAGGACGCAAGCATCCAGGTCAAGCTGGATATCCAGGTCGCGCATGATGGTGGCGAGGCGGCGACTGAGGAAAGCTATATCCTTGCCTTTGATGAGGCAGTTGCGCACACGGGTGCTATGCTCGTCGAGGTGCGCGTAGATGTCTTCCAAATCTCGATATTGCTGCAAGAGCTTGGTCGCCGACTTTTCACCGATGCCAGCCACGCCCGGGATGTCATCGGAGCTATCGCCCATCAGCGCTTTCAGCTCGATCAACTGGCTCGG
>VXNO01000123.1 GCA_009840575.1 Chloroflexota bacterium
CATCATTGAATACAATCGCGAGGTCGCATCACTTACCAAGTGACCACTACCGAAAATGATTAACTGTATAGGAGCGCCTGTGAATGCAAAACCCGCGTCGCTTTCGGTGAGTCAGGTTCGCATCCGCCGCGGCTTTTGGGCAGAGCGGCAAGCTGTCAACCGCCAACGTACCATCCCCGCAATCTACCGCCAGTTGGAAGAGACGGGGCGGCTCAAAGCCTGGTCGCTGCAACGTACACACCCTATCCCCAAAGATCGCGGCACAGTCTATATGTTCTGGGATTCGGATACTGGCAAGTGGCTGGAGTCGGTGGCCTACAGCCTGGCGACTCATCCCGATGACGATTTGCAGCGCCTGGCGGATGATTTGATCGACGCGGTTGCGGGCGCGCAGCAAGCCGATGGTTACCTCAACACTTACTTCCCCGTCCTGGCCGCCGACGCCAAATGGACGAACCTGCGCGATTGGCACGAGATGTACAATGCGGGTCACCTCATCGAAGCCGCGGTCGCTTATTCGCAGGCGACGGGCAAAGACAAGCTGCTGGGCGTTTTGTCGCGCTTCGCCGACCATATTGACGCGACCTTTGGTCCTGACGACGGCAAGGCGCGCGGCTATCCAGGACATCCGGAGCTGGAGCTGGCGCTGGTCAAGCTGTATCGGCATGTTGACGAGCGGCGCTACCTCGACCTGGCGAGCTACTTCATCAACGAACGCGGGCAGCCACCGCATTATTTCGATATCGAAGCGGCGGCGCGCGGCGAAAAACGCGAAGATTTTTGGGCGCAGACCTACCGCTATTGCCAGGCACACGCGCCCATCCGCGAGCACACGGAAGCCACCGGCCATGCTGTGCGCGCCTGCTATCTATACGCGGGCATCGCCGATGTCGCGCTGGAGACGGGCGATGCCGGGCTACTGGAGGCTTCACGGCGGCTGTGGGACGATTTGACGCAGCACCAGATGTATGTAACCGGCGGGCTGGGGCCAGCGCATTCCAACGAAGGCTTCACTTTCGCTTATGATATGCCCACCGAAACCGCCTACGCCGAGACCTGCGCATCCATCGCCCTGGCATTCTGGGCGCAGCGCATGTTCCATCTTGATCCCGACAGTCGCTACATTGATGTGATGGAGCGCGCTATCTACAACGGCAGCTTGGCTGGGCTGTCCCACGATGGCGAATCCTTTTTCTACGCCAATCCGCTGGCATCCTACCCGCATGTCAACCCCTACAGTCGCTGGAGCGGCATCACCACCGACGAGCATTACCGCCGCCAACCTTGGTTCTTCTGCCCCTGTTGCCCGCCCAATATCTCGCGGCTCATCGCGGGAATCGGCGAGTACCTGTATTCGCAAATGGGCGACCGCATCTACGCGCACCTCTACCAGGATAGCGTCGCCAGCATAAAAGTGGCGGGCGGAGCAGTGCGGCTGGAGCAGCGAACCGACTACCCCTGGAGCGGCGATGTTGATTTCACAATCCGCTGCCAGCCACAGCAGAGCTTTGAACTGGCGCTGCGATTGCCGGATTGGTGCGGGGATTACCATTTGTCGCTCAACGGGGCGGCTGTTGATGCGGATACGCAGGCGGGTTATCTCGTGCTGGGGCGCAGGTGGTCGGACGGCGATACTGTTTCGCTGCATTTATCCCTGCCGGTCGAGCGCGTCTTGCCGCATCCAGCTATTCGCCAGACGGCTGGGCAGGTGGCATTGCAGCGCGGACCGCTGGTCTATTGCCTGGAAGAAGCCGACAATGGCGCGCGCTTGGCGAATGTGAGCATTCCGTCAGGGTCTGCGCTCAGCGCGAGCTTTGATGACGAGCTGCTAGGTGGCGCGACTGTCCTTCGGGGCGCGGCGCTGCGCAGCCAAGCCAACGACGACAACCCAGCGCTGTATCGCTATCAGCGCGGCACGGAGCGGTCGGCTGCCGAGTTTGAGTTCAAAGCCGTACCCTATTATATGTGGGCGAATCGCCAGCCGGGCGAGATGCGCGTGTGGATGCGCAGCAGCGAATAGGCAATGCCCGAGCGACTGCACAAGTGGCGTTCGGATAAGCTGCAAGCAAATGTTCATAAGGAGAACAAAATGCCTGTATCAAGAAGAGATTTTCTGAAGCTGGCGGGTTCGTCGGCAGCCTCATTGGCGATGCTATCGCGGATGGGCGCGCTGCCGCCGGTGCTCGCGCAAGATGCCACTACTGTGACCTTCGGCGGTTGGGGCGGCATCGCCGAAGACGAAGGCGTCAAAGCCGCTATCGAGGTCTTCCAGGCTGAGAACCCCGATATTCAGGTGGTATGGCAGCATACGCCCAGCGCCAGCGAATACTCGCGGGTTACGCTGACCAATATCGCGGCTGGCACAGCCCCCGATACCTCCTTCATCCGTTCGGATGATTACACCACACTGGCGGCTGGCGGCGTCTTGCAGGATATCACCGACCTGGTGAAAAACGACCCGCTCTTGGGGCAAGAGAATTATTTCATCGAGCCACAAGAATCGAACCGCTGCGAAGTCAATGGGCGCTGGTATGGCATCGGCTCGACCTGGGTCGCCCATCATATCTATTACAACGCCGAACTCTTTGATGAGGCTGGCATCACGCCGCCGGGCTTTCAGGACGATGAAATCTGGGAATGGGAAGACTTCCTGGCTATCTGCAACCAGCTGACCAAAGACAGCAAGGGCCGTCATCCTGATGACGCCGGCTTTGACCGCGAAGACATCGTGCAGTGGGCGGTGGACTGGTCGACCTCGTGGTGGATGCCCTTGGCGGCGGCGGTGCATTCCAATGGCGGGGAGTTTATCAACGAAGACGGCTTCTGCGCGCTGGATAGCCCCGAGGCCATGGAAGCCATGCAGCGCGTCGCCGACCTCGTGCATGTGCATCATGTCGCGCCGCGCGGCGCATCGATCGAGAGCCTGGGCATGAACAATACTCAGATGATCAACGGGGGAAGGCTGGCTATGGGAGTCGATGGCTCCTGGGCGCTGTCGTGGATGAATCCATCGCTGCTGGATGTGGAGATGGGCACGGGCGCGCTGCCCAAGATGGCAAAGCCTGCCAGTGTCATGCAAGCTCACTTTCACTCTATCTTGTCATCCACACAGCATCCCGAAGCAGCCTGGCGCTGGCTGCGCTTCCTGGCGACGCCTTTTTACCAAGAGCACTTCGCCAAGATCGGCTTGTGGATCCCCAATCAGAGCAGCATGTTGACCGAAGCAGGGCTGGAAGGCTGGGTGCGCGAGGGCATCCATCCGGCGAATTATTCACAGTTCGCTACCGACTACCTGCCCAAACACGGCGTGGCTGCCTACCTGCCGCCGGGCTGGATCGAAGCGCGCAATGATTTCATCGTGCCAGCGTTTGAGGCGCTGACCAATGGCGGGCAGGCTGCGGATATCTTCCCGAATGCCGTGCGCCAAGCCAACGAAGTGCTGATGTTCGCGCGCGACGATATGTAGAGGCGCGGCGACTTGACACTAAATAACGAAGCGGCTGGGGGGACAAGCATCGTCCTCCCATGCCCATCCCGACAATCCAAAACAACGCGAGCTTGACCAGTGGCTTTAGTCAACCGGTCGCTGTGGCTGACGCAGCAATATAATCGGCTGAGCTTGAAACAACGCCGCACAGCCATGGGCTATGTCTTCATCATGCCCTTCATTTTGGGTTTCGCCTTCTGGTTCTTGGTGCCAGCTGTCGTCGCCGCCTTCTTGACCATGCAGCGTTGGAACCTGATTTCGCCACCGCGCTTCGTGGGGCTTTACAACGTCAACCGCATGCTCAGCGACCCGCTGCTGCTGCAAAGCCTGAAAGTCACCGTGCTATTCTCCGCCATATCCGTGCCGCTGGGGCTGGTCTTCGCCTTCTTCCTCGCCAGCCTCATCAACAACAAATTCCGTGGCGTCGCCATCTTCCGCACGATTTACTTCCTGCCCAGCATCGTACCGGCGGTCGCCAACGCCATCCTGTGGGCATGGCTCTTTAATACCGAGTTCGGCTTGATCAATTTTGTGATTCGCGCGCTGGGCGGACCAAAAATCGGCTGGCTGCAAGACCCCAACTGGGTGATGGTCGCCTTTGTGATATTGACTGTCTGGGGTGTTGGCGGCTCAATGATCATCTTCCTGGCTGGCTTGCAGGGCATCCCCAAGATCTATTACGAAGCCGCCGAGATTGATGGTGCCGGGCGTTGGCAGCGCTTGCTCCATGTAACCCTGCCGATGATGTCGCCCATCATCTTTTTTAACCTGGTCATCGGCTTCATCAACTCCTTCCAGATATTCGTCAGCGCCTTGCTGATTACCAATGGTGGTCCACAAAATTCGACGCTTTTCCTGGTGCTGTACATCTATCGTACGGCATTTGGCAGCCAAAGAATGGGTTATGCGGCGGTGCTTTCCTGGCTGCTCTTCGCTATTTTGATGATCTTGTCGTTTTTTGTTTTTCGCTACATCGGCTCACGCGTGTATTACGAAAATCCTGGCGAGTGAAGGGCAGGGCGATGGCAGGCAAACGCAAGCGGGACCAGCGACCCCTGGGCGAGCGCCTCTTCCATTGGCTGACGGTATTCTTGCTGATTTTCTTCGCGGTGGTGATGGTCGCGCCTTTTGTATGGCTCGTTTCCAGCTCGCTGAAGACGCAACTCGATATATTTAACTACCCGCCCGATTTTCTGCCCGATCCCTGGGTGCCGCAGAATTACATCAATGCGCTGACCTACAAGCCGTTTGGTCTCTATTTTCGCAATACTGTGCTGGTGGCGGGCTTGAATGTCATAGCGGTCGTTTTCACTTCTTCGTTCTGTGCCTATGGATTCGCTCGGCTGCGCTTCCCGGGCCGCGATTTCTGGTTCGGCATTGTGATGGCGACGCTCTTCCTGCCTTATGCCATCTTGCTCGTGCCCAGCTTCATCGTATTTTCGCGTTTGGGCTGGGTGGATACCTTTCTGCCGCTGGTGGTGCCACAATTCTTCGGCGGCGGCGCATTTAACATTTTCTTGATGCGCCAGTTCTTCCGCACCATCCCCGAAGAGATCGCCGATGCCGCGCGCATTGATGGCTGCAGCGAGTTCGGCGTGTATTGGCGTATCATGCTGCCGCTCTCCAAGCCGGCGCTCATCACCATTGGCATCTTCACATTTTTGTTTGCCTGGAACGATTTGATCGGTCCGATGACCTACCTGCGCTCGCCGGACAATTTCACCATCGCGGTGGGCTTGGCGTCCTTCCGCAGCCAGACAGACATCCATTGGGATTTGCAACTGGCGGCGTCGGCGGCGGTTACCTTGCCAGTCATCGCCATATTCTTTGTGTCGCAGCGCTACTTCATCCAAGGTGTGGTGATGACAGGCTTAAAAGGCTGATGCGGCTTATGCCCAAAAGGCTTTTTCCAGGTCGTCAAAGTCAGAAGCTGGCCCTTCAAACTTGTTGCGCCCCAGCTCCAGCACATAAACATAATCGGCGATCTTGAGCGCCTCGCGGATCTCCTGGTCGACCAGCACAATCGTCAGCCCCTCGCTGTCACGCAGGTCGACCAACATGCGGTAGACCTCTTCGCTGAGCAGCTTCGCCAAGCCAGCGGTCGGCTCATCGACCAGGATGACTTCCGGGTCGGTCATCAAGGTGCGGCCGATTTCTACCATGCGCTGCTGCCCACCCGAGAGGCTGCCGGCTGGGTCGTTCCGCTTCTCGCGTAGAATGGGGAAGCGCTGGTAATTCTCTTCGATTTTGCTTTCCATGCGCGCTTTGTCATTCTTGAAGGTCCATGCGCCCATCATCAGGTTCTCGCGCACGGTCATGTGTTTGAAGACGCCGGGCTGCTGGGGGATATAACTGATGCCCAGGTCGATCAAACGATAAGTCGCCGTGCCGGTAACATCCAGCCCATTGAGAAGCACTTGACCGCTGTGTGGTTTGAGGAAGCCATAAACCGCTTTGAGCAAGGTGGATTTGCCGACGCCGTTCGCGCCCAGGATCGTGGTCAGCTTGCCGGTCTCGGCTCTCAGGCTGAGCCCGCGCAGGATGTGCAGGTCTTCGTAATAGCCGACGTAGAGGTCGTTGATTTCGAGCATGATTACTCGTCCTCGCCCAGGTAGGCTTCGATGACGGCGGGGTCGTTTTTGACGGCTTGCGGCGCGCCATCGGCGATTAATGCGCCGTTGTTCAGCACGAGCAAGCGCTGGCTCAGCTCAAACACAGCGCCCATGTTGTGGCTGATGAGGATGATGGCTTTGCCGTCTTCATGCACGCGGTGGATATAGCTGTAGATGGTCTCTTGCAGGCGCGGATGCACGCCAGCGAAGGGCTCGTCCAGGATGATGACGGCTGGATCCAGCATCAGCAGCCTGCCCAGTTCCAGCAATTTGCGCTGCCCGCCACTCAAGGCGCGGCTTAGCTCGTTGGTCAAGTGGTCGATGGTCAGCAGGTCGAGGATTTCATGGGCGCGCGCTTCGATCTCGGCGCGGTTGGCGCGTGGGCGGATAGCCAGCCCGGGCACCAGCATATTCTCCAGCACGGTCATCCTGCCCAGCGCCCGCGTGATTTGGAAGGTGCGTCCCAAGCCGGCGCGAACCACATCATAGGGCGGGTGGCCGTCAATGCGCCGCCCGTTGAGATAGATCGTGCCATTGGTCGGCTTCAGCATCCCGCTCATGACATTGGTGAGCGTCGTTTTGCCCGCGCCATTGGGTCCAATCATGCCGATGAGCTCTGGCTTGACGATTCGGAAGGACACATGATCAACCGCCTGGTTGCCGCCGAAGCGCATGACAATCGAGTTTAGCTCCAGGTTAATCTCACTCATCGTCCGCCCCCTGGCGCGCGGCGTGGTCTTCATCGCTCTCGCGCTTGGCGACCGTCTCTTTCATCACCAGGTCGCGCCCACTGAACCAGGTGATGAAGGGATAGAGCAAGCCATTGCGCATGAAGCGCAACGTCAAGACCATCACGAAGCCGAAGAGCGCGTATCGCCAGGCGCCGGGCTCCCAGACGAAGGCATTGCTGCCATCCGCTGTGGTCAAGCCAAATGGATAGGTGATGACCACCTCGCGCGTGGCTTCCAGCAGGTAGCGCGAGATGAATGCGCCCGCCGCCGCGCCAATCAAACTCTCCATGCCGCCAATCACGGCATAGGCGATAATCAGCGACATCTGCAAGACTTCCAACTGCTCGGGGATGATGCGCTCTGAGCCGATATCGCTATAAAATATCGCGCCTGCCAAGCCAACAATCATGCTGGTGAAGACGAAGACCAGAATCTTGTAGCGCACCACATTCACGCCCAGCGCCGATGCGGCATCTTCATCTTCGCGCATGGCTCGCAAGAACAAGCCAACCTGCGAGTTCGCCACCCAATACATCGCCAGCAGACAGACGATGAGCAGCGCGAACATCAGGTAGTATTCGACCTGGCGCGCCGTTTCGACATCGGCGATTTGCAGCAGCGGACGCAGCGACAGCCCGTTCGAGCCGCCGGTATAGTCATATTCCGTCAGCATGACGATGCGGAATAGCTCGGAAAAAGCGATGGTGAAGAGCGCCAGATACGCCGCGCGCAGCCGCAGCAAAAGCATACCGATCACCAGCCCGACCAAGCCAGCCACGACCGTGCCAATCACGATCGCGCCAACAGACGAAATCGACTCCGCTGTCAAAAATGCCAAGCCATCGCGCGCGACCAGCCCGGCTACATAGGCGCCAATGCCCATGAAAGCCATGTGCCCAAAGGAGAATTGCCCGGCGATGCCCGCCAGCAGCGCCCAGCTTGAAGCCATGATGGCGTAGAAGAAGCCGCTGATAAACACGGTCTTGGCATAATTCGACTGCGAGGTGTCGTTGGGGAACCACAGCAAGTAAACGATGATTAATGCTAATAAGGCATAACCCAGCCTGCGCCGCCCGATGCCGGCATCAATTGCCGCTTCAAATCGTTGGAAGAGTGCCATGATTAGGTTTGCTCCCTTCCGAAGAGTCCCGTCGGCTTCAACAGCAAAACCAACGCAAAGATGACCAGCGCAAAGGCTTCTTTATAGGCTGCGCCGCGGCTGGGATCAGGGTGGCAGCCCGCGCCCAGAGCCTCGACGATGCCGACAATGATGCCGCCGACCAGCGCGCCCGGCACCGAGCCCAGCCCGCCCAAAACGACAATCACATAAGAACGCCCGACCATCTCCGCGCCGACCCAAGGCACCCAGGCGAAAATCGGTATCAGCGCCGCGCCCGACATCGCCGCCAGCATGGAGCCCAAGCCAAAGGACAAGGTATTCATATTGGTCGGGTTGATGCCGGTTACCGCCGCAGCCTGCCTGTCCTGGCTGGTGGCGCGCAAGGCTCGCCCCGTCCAGGAGCGCTGCAAAAAGTACAGCAGGGCAAAAATCAGCAGGATGCCTATCACCATGGCAAAGGCGCGGTCGCCAATGATGTTGATGGGTCCAAAGGTAAATTGATCGGTAATCTGCGTGCGCGGGAAGGTGAAGCGACGTATCTCTATGAAGCGGTCGGTGCGCTGAGGGAATGGTCCCGCAATCGCCAACGTCGTATATTCAATGACAAAGCCGAAGCCAAAGGTAATCAATATAGCGTATTCCGAGACGCGCTCGATCAGCCCTTCGTGCATGGGTTTCAGGAAGGCGCGCTCAAACAGAGCGCCCATGAGGAAGACGATAATCCCCGCCACCGGGATGCCCCAGAGCGGATTGATGCTGATTTCTGTGCCGGTCAGCTCGCTGAGCAGGTTCGAGCCGTGCAGCAAAAAATAAAAGGAAAAATAGCCGCCCACCATGTATAGCTGCCCATGCGCGAAACTCACGATGCCCTGGACGGAATAAATCAGCGTCAAGCCCACCGCCATCAGCGAATAGATGCAGCCGATGACGACGCCATTGGCGGTCTGCTGCGCCAGGTAGGTGATATGGTAAGGCGCGGCCACGCAGAGGTTGTCGGCATTGTGCAGGGCGAAGAGCGTGTAAATCTGCCACGCGCCCAGCGAACCCAGCACGATGATCCAGTCGCGGCTGATTTTGGGCGTGTGTTGCCACAGCAAACCAAATATCAGCGGACCGATGGCGAATCCACCCAAAGCAGCGGCGGTCAGCGCATTTTGGTCGTCGGCTTCGGCTTCGCGGTAACGGCGCGGGATGAAGTAGGCGGCGATCACTGACCATAAAGGACCCGCCAGGATCAACCATAGCGCGGATGGCAAGTTAGGGTCTTCGATGCGCACAAGCACTTGCGATGAGATAAAGACGGCGAGTAAAAGACCGACGGTCAAGCTGGCACGCGTAATCCAGCGCGGCTGCAAATAGAAAATCCCCAGCCCGACGGGTCCCAGCGCGAAACCGCCAACGACGCCCGCGACTTGCAGCCTGGCGAGGCCGGTCTCGTCTTTTACTTTGCGACTGCCAGCGAACCGCGGCAGCGCCCACAAACCGAAGACAGCCCAGAGCGGTCCAGCGAGCAGAAGCCAGGTGGTGAAGGCGTCAGTCATAGCGTTGCTCCTGGTAGTGGCGCTCCGTCAATTCACGGATGGGGCAGGCGCAATGCCCACCCCACGCGAATCTGCATTGCTGTTGGCAGGTATATCCCTACGCTTAGGGCGAAGTCCCCGGCACAACATAAGCCGTGCCATGCGTCTGGTAGACCTCGGGATAAACGACCGCGGCATCCAGCGAGCTTTGCCCCTGCTCGAAGTATTGCATGACGGTCACGATCGGGTCGGGCCACTGGTGCCACATGAAGTCAGGCATACTGTCATCGGCGGGCATGCTTTCGTTGTGGGCGCCATAGGTGAAGTAGTAGCGACCCTGCGAGAGCAGAATGTCAGAGGCTTCGATTGCCTCGACGATGGCGGCGGCGTCCGAATAGCTGCCGGCGCGCTCCATCGCGTCCACCATCATGAAGACGGCATCGTAAGAAGCCATGCCGAAGCTAGGCACGATATCGCCGAATTCCATCTCATACGCCGCGTTGAGCTCAATGGCAGTGTCATTGAACAAGCTGGGGATGATGCCCACGCGGTTGAAGGCGCAGTAATTGCCATCAGGGACTGTCGCCCAATACTGCACATGCTGGAAGGCGATCTGGTTGGTTACGCAGATGGTGTCCGGCGTCGGCGCGATACCTAGCTCAGCCATCTGCTGCGTCAGGTTGAAGGAAGTCTCGCCGGTAACCACGATGCGGATGGCGTCGGGCGGCTCGGCGCTGGCTTGGATGCGACTCAAAATCGGCACGAAGTCTTCTGTGCCCAGCTCGACATCAATCTGCGAGACCGCGACGCCGGCGGCTTCGAGGCGCGCTTGCTCATCGGCGGCGGCGGGCTGACCATAGTCAGTGTTTTCCACGATCAAAACGACATCTTCGACGCCCAGCGCGATGAGCCAGTCGGTTACCACGCTGCCTACCATGGAGCTGGCCGGCGAAATGCGGAAGATATGGTCGATGCCATCGTCAAACCGTGGCGGCGCGCCGTCGAACTCACGGATGCCGTTGGCGCTGACATTGTCGTTCCAAGGCTCGGAGAAGATCGTCGGGATACCGTTCTCTTCCATGATGCCCATGGTCGCCAAGCCAACCGCGCTGTGATAAACGCCGACCATGCCGTCAACTTCGTCTTCCAGGATCAGGCGCTCGGCAACGGCTTGGCCGCGCTCGGGGCTACCTTCGGAATCACCGGTGATGACTTCCAGCATATAATTGACGCCGTCGATCTGGACGCCACAATCGGCATTGATATCGGCTGCGGCTTGTTTGAATGCCCAGTCCATGGCTACGCCGCCAGCCACAGCGCCCGGCGCGGACATCGGCGCCAAGCCACCGAGCTTGATGGTGTAATCGTCGAATTCGCAATGGCCATCCGCGCTGACCAAGCCCATCGGCGCTAGCGCCAGCAGCGCGACCAACGCGATGCTTACAAATAATGCCTTGCTGTGTTTCATATCAAGCTCCTCGATTATGTTGACTCATGCACAAACTCCTGTGAGCGAGCGCCACAGAAGACAAGCTGAAGCCTAACGTACCCCGCGCCAGCGACTTTGTCAAACGCGCTGTTTTGCCCCTTGCATTTGACGCGCGCCACACGATTGGATAGATTCTCGCTGGGCGGGCTGCGCAACCTGCGTACCGCCCAATTTGCTGCCGCGTGGTCGAAAGGAGCGTCTCGATATAAGCTCAATGCTTATGAAGAAAAGCACCAACCGCCAGAAACTTAACATTGGAAAGGAACAATAACGATGAAATATCTTCGCATGCTCTTGCCACTGCTGCTGCTGGTCGCGCTTGTCGCTGCGATCGGCGCGGGCTCATTGGCGCAGATGTCCGAAAATGTGCTGCGCTCGGCGCATGATGCCGAATGGACAGGCTTGGATCCCCATGTCGCCAGCACAGTCTCCAGCTTCCATGTCCTGGCGAATGTGGTCGAATCCTTGACGACCAACAACGACGACATGGAATTGACGCCGCTGCTGGCTACCGACTGGTCGCAATCCGACGATGGGCTGACCTGGACATTCAACTTGCGCGAGGGCGTGAGCTTCTCCAATGGCGATGCCATGACCAGCGCCGATGTCGTCTTCTCGATGAACCGTATCCTCAATCCAGACACGGGCTCCGGGCGCGTCGCTGCGGTGGGCGGTCCGGGCACAGTCTGGGAAGCGGTCGATGACTACACCGTCACCGTGACGACGCCCGACCCCAACGCCATCCTGCCGACGTTGCTCGCCTCGCGCGCGACAGCCATTGTGCATCCCGACAGCGTTGATGAAAACGGCGTGATTGTTGTGCCCATCGGCACGGGTCCTTTCATCATTGAAGACCTGGACGGCACGATCAGCATGACGCTCGTCAAAAACGAGAATTACTGGCAGGGCGGGCTGCCCATGCTGGATGCGGTGGAAATCACGGTCATCCAGGAAGATGCCGCGCGCGAAGCCGCCTTGCTCGGTGGCGAAGTCGATTTCATCACCGCTGTAGCCCCGCAAGCTGTGCAAGCCCTGCAAGACAACCCGGATATCAATGTGCTTGTCTCGCCGGCGCTGGCCTACAAATACATCGGCTTGAACCTGATGCGCGAGCCGCTGAACGACCACCGCGTCCGCCAAGCCATCGCCTACGCCATCAATCGCGAAGACCTCTGCGCCGCTGGCGATTTCGGCTTGTGCACACCGCTCTATGGCGGCCCCATTGATACCGGCAGCCCTTGGCACTTCGACTACGCGCCCTATTCGCAGGATACTGACAAGGCGAAAGCGCTGCTCGCCGAAGCCGGCTACCCCGATGGCTTCGAGATGGAACTGATGCCGACCTCGACCTACCAGGACACGGTGCGGCAGGCGCAGGTCTTGCAGGCGCAGTTGGCAGCCGTGGGTATTCGCACCACCATCAACGCGCCAGAGTGGGCGGAGTGGCTGGAGCTCGAGGGCAACTTCATGTACGACGGCTACATCTGCAGTTGGAATGGCTTGATCGATGTCGAGCAGTATTACTACTTGCAGCACCGTACCGGCGAGGTCTTTAACTTCACCGGCTACAGCGACCCCGCCTTTGACGAGCTGGTCGATGCCGGGCGTCAGGTTGCCGACTTTGACGAGCGCTATGCCATCTACGCAGAAGCCAACCGCATCCTGGTAGACGCCGCGCCCTATGTCTACTTCTACAACCCGGCTTTCGTGCGCGCCATGAGTCCTAGTGTTCATGGCTATGCGCTGCGCCCCGATAACAACAATCTCTACATGCACACGACGGTCGAAGGCTAGCCGTATTGCGGCGCGGGTCGGTTTTCCGCTGACTCGCGCCCCCATCTCTGCCGCATTGGTCGCTCGCCGAAGCTCTCAGGTGGCTGCCGCGTGAATTATCAGTACATCGTCCAGCGCCTGCTTTCAGCGCTTGTTGTCGTGCTGGGAGTCACGGTCGTCGTCTTCATGATTGTGCAGATCGTACCGGGCGATCCGGCGCGGGTTGTACTGGGGCCATATGCCAACGATGAGGCGGTGGCGGGCTTGCGCGAGCGGCTGGGCTTGAACCGACCGATCATTGAACAATACCTGTCCTGGCTGGAGGCTTTGACGCGCGGCGACTTCGGGCAGAGCTTGCTCAGCAGCCAGGAGGTCGCGCCGCAGCTATGGGGGCGCATCGGTCCCTCCTTTGAGCTGGCGCTGGCCTCGCTGCTGGTGGGTTTGGCGATTGCCTTCCCGGTCGGCATTCTATCGGCATTGAAGCCTGGCAGCGGCATCGATATCGCCGCGACTATCTTCAGCCAGATCGGCGTATCCATCCCGTCCTTTTGGATGGGCATCATGCTAGTCATCATCTTCTCGCTGAACTTCTCGCTGCTGCCGCCCAGCGGTTATACGCCCATCACCGAGGACCCAGCCGACTGGTTCGCGCATATCATCTTGCCAGCTTTCACCGCGGGCGTGGTGAGCGCGTCGATCATGACCCGCTTCATCCGCAGCGCCATGCTGGATGTGCTCAGCGCCAATTATGTACAGACAGCGCGCGCCAAAGGCTTGGGCGAACGCGCCGTCGTGCTGCGCCATGCCCTGCGCAATGCCATGATCACCATCGTCACCATCATCGGCTTGCAGATTAACGCCCTGTTCAGCGGCGTCGTTATCGTCGAGGTGGTCTTTTCTTGGCCCGGCTTGGGGCGGCTGGCGCTGAACGCCGTGCTGGAGCGCGACTATCCCTTGCTGCAA
Source organism: Chloroflexota bacterium (assembly GCA_009840575.1). Lineage (GTDB taxonomy): Bacteria > Chloroflexota > Anaerolineae > Aggregatilineales > Phototrophicaceae > UBA6055. The sequence goes on from VXNO01000123.1 coordinate 13,696, forward strand.
GGCACTGTGCTTGTCGTGGCGGTGATGTTCACCATGGTCAATTTGCTGGTCGACCTGCTCTACTTTGTGCTCGACCCGCGAATTGAATATGCCTAGGCGGGATGGGCGATGACAAAGGCGAAAGTTCGCAAAAGCCGCGCCCACGAAGAGCTAGGCGCGCCTAACACACTGTGGCGAGACGCGGGAAGGCGCTTGCTGCGGCATCGGCTGGCGATGTTTGGCTTTTGCGTGCTGGTCGTCGTCTTCTTGATGGGCATCTTTGGCCCCGCCATCACCCCCTACGACCCCAACGGCATGGACTTCGCTAATCGTTTTGCCGCCCCGTCGCTGGCGCACTGGATGGGCACGGACGACTTTGGACGCGATATCTTCTCGCGCATCATCCTGGGCGCGCGTGTATCGCTGCAAGTGGGGCTGGTTGCCGTCAGCGTGGCGACCATCCTGGGCACGGGGCTGGGCTTGCTGGCGGGCTATGGGCGGCGCGTCACGGACGAGGTCATCATGCGCGCCATGGATGTGCTGTATTCGATCCCGGCGCTGCTGCTGGCGATTGCGATTGTGGCGGCGCTGGGCAAGGGCATCAACAACGCCATGATTGCCATCGGCTTGGTCTACATTCCGATCTTCGCGCGCATCGCTCGTGCCGCTGTGCTAGGCATCCGCAACGAAGAATTCATCATCGCGGCGCGGGCATTGGGCGCGGGCGACCTGCGCATCTTGACCTGGCATGTGCTGCCCAATGTGCTTTCGCCTATCATCGTGGAAATCACCTTGAGCCTGGCATTTGCCATCCTGGCGGAAGCGGCGCTGAGCTTCTTTGGCTTGGGCACGCAGCCGCCCGACCCCAGTTGGGGGCGCATGTTAGCCGAAGGGCGTGATTTCTTCCGACAGTCAGGCTGGATGGCTTTCTTCCCGGGCTTGGCGATTCTGTTTACAGTCATGGGTTTCAACTTCCTCGGTGATGGCTTGCGTGATGCGCTCGACCCCAGGCTGCGGCGCTAGGAAACGTTTGTGGCCATGCCCCTCTCCCCGCGGCACCTGCTGGCGACTGCGCTGTTGTCAGCCAGCGCCATGTGCCTGGAGGTCGCGCTGACGCGGCTGCTCTCGCTGCTCTACTTCCCACCGTATGTATTCCTGGCGCTCTCGCTGGCGATTTTTGGCATCGGCATGGGCGCGGCATTGCCCGCCTTGCGAAAGCAATTGACTCACGCAGACCGCCTCGCGCAGTATTGTCTCGCTGCCGCCGCCAGCAGCCTGCTCCTGGCTATTCTTTGCTGCGCCTCGCTGCCGCTGCAGATGCCGGCGCTGATTTTGGCTGCGCTGACCTTGCCATTCCTTTGCGTGGGCTTGGCGCTGTCGGTCTTGTTCAGCTTGCATGCCGCCCACAGCCGCTTGCTGTATATGGGTGACCTGGTCGGGGCGGGGCTGGGCGTCGTCTTGGTCATCCCGCTCTTGAACCGCTTCGGCGCGCTGGATGTGATGCTGGTCACGGCGCTGGGTTTTGCGCTGGCTGCCTATTATCTCTCGGCGCGTGGTGGGCGCATGGCTGTGCTGGCTGGTTTGGCGGTTGGCGCAGTTATCTTCGGCGCGAATGTCAATTATCGCTTCTTGCATATTGATATGACGGCGCTGGCGGCGGAGAAGCCCATCGTGTCGGCGCTGGCGGCGGGCGGTGAAATTATCGAAACGCGCTGGGACGCCTTCGCGCGCAGCGACTTGCTTGATCCTGGCGATGGCGGGGCGCTGCGCATCTATGTGGATGGCGGCGCGGCTTCGATCATGCCCGAGCCGGCTTCGTTGGCAGAGCACCGGCGCGATATCGGTTTTTTCCCTTTCGCAACCGAGCGGCCAGCGCGCGTTTTTATCATCGGTCCTGGCGCGGGGCTGGATGTGTATTTTGCGCTGCAGGGGCGGGCGCGCTCCATCACAGCGGTCGAGGTCAACGGCGCGAGTGTGGATATGACGCGCGCTATGAGCAGCCGCAACGGCGCGGTCTATGACCAGCCGAATGTGACTGTGCTCATGGACGATGGCCGCGGGGCGCTGCGGCGTTCAAAAGAAAAATACGATTTGATCTTTCTTTCGCAAGTTGTCTCGCTGGCGGCTGAGCGCGGCGGCTATGCCTTGTCGGAGAATGTGGTGTATACAGCCGATGCCTTCGCCGACTACCTGGCGCATTTGACCGCCGGTGGGCAACTGGCATTGAAGCTTTATGACGAAGCGACCCTGACGCGCGCGCTGGCAACGGCGATTGAGGCGCTGCGGCGGCAGGGCAAGAGCGATGCACAGGCGCTGGAGCATCTGCTGGCTTTCCTGGACGAGCGCGCCGAGAATCCCGTGCCGCTGTTGATGGTCGGCGCGCAGCCCTACACGCGGGATGATTCGCTGGCGCTGGGGGCGATAGCCCGCGAGGTGGGTTTTAGCCCGCTGCTGCTGCCGCATGTGCTCGTCCAGCCGCCATTGGATGAAGTTGCCATCGGCGCGAAGACCTTCGCCGAGACAATCGCCGCCGCCGAAGCCGATTATTCGCCACCGACAGATGACCGCCCTTATTTCTTCCAGTTTGAGCGCGGCATCCCGAGCAATTTGCAGCCGCTGGCGCTGTTGATCCCGCTGGGCGCGCTGGGGCTGGCGCTGCTGTGCATAAGCCTGTGGCGCAGCAGCCGCTCCCTGCCGCGTAGCCTGTCGCCTGTATATGTAGCGCTGCTGGGCATAGGTTTTATCGCGCTGGAAATCTACGCCATCCAGCAGACGCGGCTCTTCCTCGGGCATCCCACCTGGGCGGTGGCGCTGGCGCTCTTCACATTTTTGCTTGGCGGCGGCATCGGCAGCGGCTTGAGCCAGGTTCGCTTGCGCGCGACCTTGTCGCGTTTCCCAGCCGTGCCAGCGGTCTTGGCGGTGGTGCTGGCGCTGGCTTGGAGCGCGCTGTGGGCTTTGCTGAGCCGCGAGTTGATTACTGCTTCCCTGTTTGCGCGTCTCTTGGTCGCGCTGGCGTCGCTGCTGCCATTGGCCTTAATTATGGGCATACCATTCCCGCAGGCGCTGGCGGAAATCGCCAAACTCGACCGGCGCGGGGTTGCCATTGCCTGGTCGGTGAACGGCGTAGCCACAGTCGCGGGCTCGATTTGCGCTGTCATTTTATCCATCACTGTCGGTTTCGGGGCGGCGCTGTGGCTGGGCGCGGCTGCTTATGCGCTGGCGGCGCTGATACGACTGCTGATGCGCCGGGCAGAATCACCCGCGTGAGGCTTTAGCGCCTTTTCTGTTACACTATCAGCATCGCTGAATGGCAATCGGCAAGGATGGTGCATGAAAGAAATGACAATCGGCTGCGCGCTTTGGACGTTGGGGCCAACCCCCGATGTAAGCTCCCTGGCGCGGCAAATGGAAACCGCGGCGGAGATAGGCTGTGTATCGGTGCAACCCTGGATCGTACACAGCGAGGATTTCCCCTGCATCCTCGACCCCGAATATGGCAGCCCGGCAGACCGGCGTGAAGCCCGCAAAATCGCTGAGTCGCTGGGCATCACTTTCAGCGGCTTTTGCGCGCAGCTGCAAGGCGCGAGCACTTTCGGCGGCTTGGAAGAGCGAGAAGGGCTGCGCTGGCGTATCAACAAGACCAAGCGCGCGCTGGCGACAAGCGCCGAAATGGGCGGGGATATCGTTACTACGCATCCGGGCGTCTTGCCCGAAGACCCAAGCGACGCAGCCTACCAGATCATGCTCGAATCCGTGGCGGAAATCGCCGACTATGGGGCGAGTGTCGGCGTATACTTCGCGCTGGAAACCGGGCAAGAGCCACCCGCCGCTCTGGGCGCATTCATTGACGATATCGGCAACCCCTGGCTGAAAGTCAATTATGACCCCTGCAACCTGCTGCGCTTCGGCTCGGAAGCCGGCACGATCCACGGTGTGCATCTGCTCGGCGACAAGATCATCCACAGCCACGCCAAAGACTGGAACCCCGATACGCGCGAAGCCACCTGTGGCGAGGGGCTTGTGCCTTGGGATGGCTACTTAAACGCGCTGGGGGAGATCGGCTACAGCGGCGTGCTGGCGATCGAAGACGAGACCGGCAATGACGATATGGTCGGCTCGATTCGGCGCAGCCATGCTTTTTTGAAGGGCTGGCTCAATGCTTAATATCGGCATCCTGGGCGCGGGCGGGATTGCCGCGCTCAGCCACCTGCCAGAGATCGCCGAAGTCCCCGGCTTGCGCGTTACGCACATCTGCGGACGCAGGGAAGGCCGCTTGCGTCTGCTCTGTGAGCGCTTTGCTGTGCCGCGCTATTCCACCAGTTGGCGCGATCTGCTTGAGGACCCGGCGCTGGACGCGGTGATTGTCGCGCTGCCGCATCCCTTACATGCCGAAGCCGGCTTGGCGGTGCTGGAACGGGGGCTGCATTTGTTCATGCAGAAGCCGCTGTGCACGACGCTGGCGGAAGCCGACCAACTCCTGGCTGCCAGTGAGGCGCGTCCGCAGCAGGTCGTCTACTGCCGGCCATCGTTCAGCGCGGTCGTCTATGCAATGCGCCGACTGCTGGCTGCGGGGGCGATCGGCACTATCTCCGGCGCGCTGGCACGCCATAGCCACGGCGGTCCCGAAGTCTATTATGCCGAAGTCAGCGACAGCTTCGATGAGCCGCGTATGACGGAGGACTTATGGTTTTATGACGCGGACAATGCTGGCGGCGGCGCTTTGATCGACATGGGCGTCTACGCAATCGCCAATATCGTCGCGCTGCTGGGGGAAGTAGAGGCGGTTAGCGCTCGCATGAGCACAGTCGCCAAACCGACAGCCCTGGAAGACAGCGCCACGCTCATCCTGGAGATGGCGGATGGCGCGCTGGCGACTGCCGAGACAGGCTGGTGCGACCCGGCGCGGTCATCCTACCTGCGCGTACATGGCACCGCCGGCAAGCTGCAGCAAGTCGGCGACGAAATCGCTTACATCCGCCCTGGTTCGTATGAACGCGAGTGGGCAACCCCGATTACGGAAACCATCAGTCCGCCCGCAGCGCCCAATCAGCACGGCGAGTGGCTGCGCTGCATCAAGCGGGGAGAACAACCGGCGCTATCCAACCTGTGGACGGCTCGACACATCATGGAGATCATGCTGGCGGCGGTGGAATCCAACCAGCAGGGGCGGCGCGTCGCAGTGCATTCGCAGCCTAGAGCGCTACTTCCAGCGCTGTGAAGGACAGCGGCGGCAGGCTGAGTTGCGCTGCGCCATCCACCACTTGCGGCACAGGGATAGGGCGCGTCATCACAGTATTTGGCGCTTCCCAGCTATTGTGCGCTTTGGGGTCGCTGCCGGCAAGCTGATGCGCGGCGATGATGCCCTGCGGCGCGCGACCCTGCCAATCGATTTCCAGCGGCAGTTCGTCGCTCAGCGAGCGATTGACCAGGAAGATGGCATTGCTGCCCGTTTCCGCATCGTACCCAGACGAGGCATCCAGCAGCGGCATATCGCCAAATTGCGCAGTTTCGTACTGTGGCGATTCCACCAGGACATCCAGCGAATCGCCTTTCGCCAGCCGGCTGAAATGCAGCAGCGGATAATAGATCGACTGCTTGAGCAAGGCATCGCGGCGGGTGAGCAGAGGGGCGATAACATTGACGATCTGGGCGAGGCAGGCGATCTTCAGCACATCGGCTTTGCGCAAGAAGACACTCAGCCACTGCGCCACCACCAGCGCGTCTTCCAGGTTGTAGACCTCTTCGATCAGATGCGGCGCTTCTGTCCAGCCGCCGCGCATATCCGCTAATTCACGCGCCTTGTACCATACATTCCACTCGTCCCAGGACAGGTAGACATCGCGCTTTGACCGCGTCTTGGCTTTGACATAGCGCAATGTGCCAGCCAGCGCATCGACAAATTCTTCCAGGTGCGCGCTCAACGCCAGGAAGCTGCGACTATCGTCTTCGATATTCGTGGCGTAATAGTGCATGGAATGGTAATCGACCGCCTCCCAGCACAGCTCCAGCGCGACCCGGTCCCACTCCGGGTAGCTGGGCATGGCAGGACCCGAAGAGCCACAGAGCACCAGCGAAATCGTATCGTCATGCCAGCGCATCATTTTGGCGGCTTCACGGGCTTTTTTTCCGTAGTCGATGGCGTTTAGATGCCCAATCTGCCAAGGACCATCCATCTCATTGCCCAGGCACCAGTACTTCACGCCATACGGCTCGGGATTGCCATTGGTGGCGCGCAGGTCGGCGTACTGGCTGCCGGACGGCGCGTTGCAATACTCGACCAGGTTGGCGGCGTCCTGGATGCTGCCCGTGCCCATATTGACGCCCAGCATCGGCTCTGTGCCAATCTCGCGGCAGAAGTGCAGGAATTCATCGGTGCCAAATTGATTGATCTCGATAGACTGCCAAGCCAGGTCGCGCCGATGCGGACGTTGCGCTTTGGGACCGATGCCATCTTCCCAGTGATAGCCACTGAGGAAGTTGCCGCCGGGATAGCGCATGGAGCGAAAGTTCAGCTCACGCAGCGCCGCCAGCACATCGCGCCGCAACCCGTTCTCGTCCGCATGGGGCGAAGACGGATCATAGATGCCTTCGTAAATGCAGCGCCCCATGTGCTCGGCGAAGCCACTGAAGAGCAGCGGCGAAATCGGGCTGATGACGCGCCTGGTGTCGATGTGGATGCGCGCGATTTCTGCTTGGCTCAAGATATTTTCCTTTCGCTGCAAACCTTAACGCCCGCCCATGCCAGTCAAGGTGATGCCCTGGATGATCTGACGTTGGAAGATGATATAAACAATGAGTATAGGAATGGACGACAGCACCGCCCCCGACAAAACCATCGGACGATATTGCCCGGCATAAGACGAGTTCAATATCGCCAAGCCGACGGGCAGCGTGCGCGTTTCCAGGCTGTTGGTGACGATGAAGGGCCAAAACAGGTCGTTGTAATGAAAGAGGAAGACGAAGATGCCCAGCGCCGTCAAGGCATTGCGTGAGAGCGGCAGGATGACATGCCAGAAGCGCCCGAAGTAACCCGCGCCATCCAGCACCGCCGCTTCTTCTAGGTCGGTCGGCACTTGTATGAAGAATTGCCGCAGCAAGAAGACGCCGAAGACATTGGCTGCGCCGGGGAAGACCAGCGCATTAAAAGTATCCAACCACTGCAAGTCGCGCATCAACAGGTAGTTGGGAATCAAAGTAACTTGCGAGGGAATCATGATAGTGATTAGCAGGAAGCCGAAGAGCAGGTTATTGCCGGGGAACCGCAGCCGGGCGAATGCAAACGCGGCCGGCGCGCACAGCAGCAGTACAGCAGCGGTATAACCCGTCGCGGCGATAAGGCTATTGCGCAGCCACAAATCCAGGCGCAGGTCCTGCTGCGTCAGCACGGCATTGATGCTGGCCAGCGTCGGCTCGGTGGGGATGATTTGCGGGGGCCAGCGGTTGACCTCCTGGTTGGTCATGAAGGACTGTGATACGGCGATCAACATCGGGAAGACCACGAACAAACCCAGCAACGTCAGGAAGACATAGGTTATCGTATGCTGCGGCAGGATGGACCGCTCGGGTTTCATGGCGCGTGACCCCTAGTATTCAATGCGTCGGCTCAGCACGAGAAACTGCACGCTGGTCAGCGCCGCCATGATGACGGCGATGCAGACAGCCACCGCCGCGCCGTAGCCCATGCGGAAAGCTGTCCAGGCGATCTGGTACAAATAGAAGATCACCGAATAGGATGACCGACCCGGTCCGCCATTTGTCATGATGAAGGGCTGGCCAAACACCTGGAAATGCGCGATGACGCCTGTGACGGTGACAAAGAGGATGGTCGGGCGCAGCAAAGGCAAGGTGATATACCAAAACAGGTCGGCGCTGCCACCGCCGTCGATGCGCGCTGCCTCATACAACTGCTCGGGGATGCCCTGCAAGCCCGCGATGAAGATCAACATAGGAAAGCCGAAACCCCACCATATCGAGGTCAGACTCAGCGATGGGATGACCAGTCCGGGATCGCCCAGCCAATTCACCGGGCGCATGCCGACGAAGCTCAGCCCGTAGTTGACGATGCCGAATTGTGTATTCAGCAGCCACACCCAGACTAAGCCAACCGCGCCCACCGATAGCAGACCTGGCGTGTACAACAGGACGCGGAAGAAGTTCTGCCCGCGGATGGGGCGCGTCACCGCGACTGCCGCCGCCAGCGCCACAATGGTTGTGCCGATGACCGTGAGCGCCGTGAAGACGATGGTGTTTTGCAGGGCAATCCACCATACATCGTCGTTGACCAGCTCAAGATAATTCTCGATGCCGATGTAGGGGCGCGACGGGCGCAGGATATGCCAATCGTAGAAGCTCATGCGCACCGCCTCTACCACGGCGCGCACCACAAAGACCAGAAAGAAAGCCATAAATGGCGCGAGAAAAGCATAAGCCGCCAGCATCTCGCGGGTTTTCAAACTAATCGTGAAGCGGGTCGATTTCGTCAGCCTGGCGCGGGGGTTTGCGCTCATGAATTATTCCTGGCAAGCCGTATCGGCGCTCAGCGAAAATTGCAAGTGGCGGGACAGAACGCGCTGCCCCGCCGAACTGTTCACTCTGCCTGTCCAATCGCCTACATCGCGCGGTCGAGCACTTGCTGCATGCGCTCGGTGGCGTCGTTGAGGGCATCCTCGACTGACTTCAGGTTGTTAAGCGCGGCGTCCAGTTCCGGGTCCAGCGCCGCGTACATTTCCTGGACGGCGGTGCTTTGATAATCCAGGATGCCATAGTCGCTGAAGGACTGTCCCAGCAGGATGTTGGACGGATAGTTGACCGGGTCGAGCGCGGCTTGCGCGGAAAGCAGCGCCGGCACTTGCCCAGAGCCTGCCCAGGTAACCTGGTTGGCGCTGATCCATTGCAGCAAGGCCTCTACCGCGGCGGCTTTCTCGGGCGTCGAGCTGGCGGGCAGCATAAAGGCATGGATGCCGAACCAGGTGGCTGGCTGCGCGCCAAACTGCACTTGGGGCCAAGCCATGCCGTTGATGTCGGTCTGGTCGACGGCGAAGTTACGGAACCAGGTGCCGGTGGGGATGACAGCCACCGAACCACTGGCGAAACCCTGCCAGGTATCGAAGCCAGCTGGCGGCGGCGACACATTGTATTCGTAGACCAGGTCGACCGCCTGCTGCAGCGCAGCTACGCCAGCATCGGAGTTGACAGTGATATGCCCGTCAGCCGAAACCATCTCGCCGCCATGCTGCGCCAGCGCGCTCAAGAAGTTGACGCGGGGCCACTCGCCCACAACATAACCCCACTGCACAACATTCTCGTTGTCAAAGTCAGGGTCGGCGGCGTTGTTGCCATCGGCGTCCAGGGTCAACGCTTGCAGCAAAGTCACCCAGTCTTCATAGTTGTCGGGCGCGGTGGCAGGGTCAGTGTCGATGCCCGCCGCTTCAAACATATCGGTGTTGATCCACAAGCCGCGGCCATGATTGTCCAGCGGGATGGCATAAGTTACGCCCTGATACTGCATGCCGCTGTAAGTGATTGTGGAAATATCGGTCTCGTCAAACCAGCCGCCGCCGCTGGTATACCAGGGGCCCAAGTCCATCAATACGCCGAAGCTGGCGAATTGCGGCACTTCCGAAGCGTGCATCAAGACAAGGTCGGGCGGTTGGTTGGCGACGAAAGCCGCTTGTAGCTTGGCGTAGAGGGTGTTCCAGGGGATAATTTCGCTGGTAACCTCATATTCCGGATTTTCCATAGCAAACTGCGCCAGCATCTCGTTCATGGTGACGCCATCGGAGCCGGTCAACCCATTCCAATAGGAAATCTTGGTTTCGCCACCGCCGAATGCGCCGACGATCGGCGTGGGCTCCGCGTCCTGCGCCACAATGCTGGTCGGTATGGACAGGAGCAAGAGCATGGCGAATAGCAGCGCCACAGTGAGCAGTAGAGACAGTCGTTTGAACATGATTACCTTCTCCTTGGATTTGACTACATTAACGAATCACTGCTGGATCGTATTCTCTCGGCGTCATCACCTTTCATATCTATTCCGCGAAGAATTATCAAACCACGCTAGGCAGCCAGCTAGAGAGAATACCCCTCCCCGCGTAGAAGTCAAGCAATTCACAATTCAGTTTTGTGGTAGCTGTCTCGCCTCGTTCAATCGCCGCGGCTGATATCCAGCGTCGACGCCCGCCAGATATCCCGATTGTATTCGGCGATGGTGCGATCGGAGGAGAAAAATCCCGAGCGCGCGCAATTCAAAATCGACATGGTCGTCCAGCGCTCTTCATCCGCGAAAGCCGCCGCCACTTGCCGCTGGCAAGCCAGGTAACTGGCGAAATCGGCGCAGAGCATATATTCATCGTGATGCAAAAGCGAATCGACGATGGGCTGGAAGAGCCCGCTATCGCCGCTGGAGAAGACGCCGCCGGCAATCCAGTCGATAGCTTCGCGCAGATCGGCATTGCTCTCATACACGCCGCGCGGGTTATAGCCAGCCTGGCGGGTGGCGTGGACTTCGTCGGTGGTCATGCCGAACAAGAAAAAGTTCTCCGCGCCGACTCGCTCGCGGATTTCGATATTCGCGCCGTCCAACGTGCCGATGGTCAATGCGCCGTTGAGCGCGAACTTCATATTGCCCGTGCCCGAGGCTTCTTTGCCAGCCAGCGAAATCTGCTCGGACAAATCGGCCGCGGGGTAGACAAGCTGCCCGCTGGTTACATTGAAATTGGGGATGAAGACGACGCGCAGCCGCCCCGAACTAACTGGGTCGCGGTTGACGACATCCGCCACCGCGTTGATGAGCTTGATGATGAGCTTTGCCATGTGGTAGCCGGGCGCGGCTTTTGCGCCAAAGACGAAGGTGGTCGGCGCGATATCAGCAGCGGGGTCGCGCTTGAGCAGCTGATACAAATGAATAATGTGCAAAGTTTTCAGCAGTTGGCGCTTGTATTCGTGCAGCCGCTTGACCATCACATCAAACAGCGAGTCCAGGTCGATGGTCAAGCCGAGCCGCCCGCTAATCATCTCCGCCAGTTGCGCTTTGTTGGCGCGTTTGACCGCCCGCCAGTCCGTCCGAAACCGCTCATCATCAATGGTTGCTTCCAACTGCGCCAGTTCTTCAAGGTTGGTCAGCCAGCCAGCGCCGATTCGCTCAGTGATTAGCGCAGCCAATTGCGGATTCGCCAGCTTCATGAAGCGGCGCGGCGTTACGCCATTGGTCTTGTTGCCGAACTTATCCGGATACATGGCGGCGAAATCAGGAAAGACCCGCGCTTGCAGCAAGTCCGACTGCAATTTGGCGACGCCATTGACGCTGTAGCTCCCCACGCAAGCCAGGTTTGCCATGCGCACTTGTTTTTCCGCGCCTTCCTCGATGATGGACATGCGCCGCGCGCGCCCGATATCGTTGGGAAATGCCATGCGCACCTCTGCCAGGAAACGGTGGTTGATCTCGTAGATGATCTCCAGGTGCCGCGGCAGGCAATGCTCCAGCAGCGAGACGGGCCACTTCTCCAGCGCTTCGGGCAGGAGGGTATGCTGGGTGGCGGCGAAAGCGCGCGTGGTGATGCGCCAGGCGCGTTCCCAGCCTAGCCCATATTCATCCATCAGCAGGCGCATAAGCTCGGCAATGGCGATGACAGGATGCGAATCATTGAGGTGGATGACCGCCACATTGGGCAACTCTTCCCATTCGGCATTGCGGATTTTGAAGCGCTTGATGATGTTATTGAGCGAGCAAGCCACGAAGAAGTATTGCTGCTTGAGGCGCAATTCCTTGCCCTGCGGCGTGTTGTCGTTGGGGTAGAGGACTTTGCTGACATTTTCGCTGCTGGTCTTTTGCTCGACGGCGCGCGAATAATCGCCCACATCAAAGAGCTGCAAGTCGAACTCGCGGGTGGCGCGCGCGCTCCACAGCCGCAGCATGTTGACGGTCTTGGTTTTGTAGCCCGGCACCAAAGTGTGATAGGGCTGCCCCATGATGGTCTGCGCGGGCTGCCAGCGGACGCGGTACTTGCCTTCGCTGTCGGTATAGCTCTCTGTGTAGCCGCCGAAGCCAACCTCGACCATGTCATCGGGCTGCGGGAATTCCCAAGGATTGCCGTAATACAGCCATTCGTCAGGGCTTTCCACCTGCCAGCCATCGTGGAAGGACTGTCGAAATATGCCATATTCGTAGCGGATGCCGTAGCCGACCGCCGGGATATTCAACGTCGCCAGCGAGTCCATAAAACAAGCCGAAAGCCGCCCCAAGCCGCCATTGCCCAAGCCCGGCTCGATGTCCAGCGCGATAAGCTCATCGAGGTCAATTTCCTGTTGGCGCATCGTCTCGCGCGCCAGGTGGTCGGTGCCGGTGTAGAGCAGATTCTTCTCCAACTGCGCGCCCAGCAAATACTCCGCCGACAGGTAATAGACGAACTTGGGGTTCTGGCGGAAGTAGCAATCTACATTCTGCTGCCAGTAATACATCATGTAATCGCGCGCGGTGATTGCCAGCGCCGTATACAGGTCGCGCGCGGTGGCGGTGTAAATGGCTTGGCCGCGCGTGTAATACAAATTGTCACGGAAGGCTTGGGCGAAGGCTTCTTGTGTGTGCGCCACGCTGGAAATGTTCTCGAAGTTCGCAATCATCGTGACCCCATCTGCGCTTGCTTATAAAAAAGGATAATCCACAGCGGTGATATCGGCGATGCGCCTCCACAGCTTCTCGACTGCCTGGATGTCGTCCGCATTCAAGCTGAGCTTCTGTGGGTCGCGCGCGAATGGCGATGTCAGCGCCCCGCGCCGCCACAAGACAAACTTGTGCAAAGAGACGCCATAGACCATAGCGTAATTCAACAGCGGCAAGAGCAGGAAGTGCATGCGCTCGGCTTCGGCAATGTCGCCCGCGCGGTATAAATCATATATCTTTACTTGCAGATCGACGAAGCCACCCGCCGGCATATTCCCACAAGCGCCGCGCTGCAATTCGTCAAGCAGGTAGATGCCATTCGCGCCACCGAAGACGCCCTGGCAATGCCCGCCGTCCAAAGCGATGATCTCGCTGATGTGCTGCAAGATGGGCACAGTCTCTTCTTTGATGTATTGGATGCCATTCTCAAGCGCCAGCAGCTCGCACAATTCGCGGGGCGAAAGCGGCGAACCGATGGGCGCGGGCGCGTTCTGAATGATGAGTGGTCGGTCGTATTGCGCCAACTGACGATAGTAGTCATGGATGGCGGGCTTGCTGGCTTTGCGCAGGTAGGGCGGCATGGCCATCAGCGCTGTGACTCCGCACTCGGCGGCATGTTCGGCGAATTCCTGTGCCGAGCGCAGCGTCAAGCCTTGCACGCCAGCCACCAGCGGGATGCGCCCGGCGGTTTCCCCAGCGGCGAACTCGACCACAGCGCGGCGTTCGGCATCGCTCAACGTGAAGAACTCGCTGGCCAGCGCCGGCACCACCAGCCCATGCACGCCGACCGCCAGGCAAAAATCAATCTGCCGGGCGAAGCCGCCCCAGTCGATATCGCCTTGCTCGCTGAATGGCGTCTGCAAAATTTGGTAAATGCCCGCCAGCTTCGGTGTGCCGTCCATGTCCCCTCTTTGTTGCGCCTTTGTTGCCCGCTGCCTAGACTATAAACGGCCTTGCCCGCTCGCGCTACTTGTGCGCGTTCATCGAGAATGAGGAAACAGCCCATGCCTATCACCCGTGTCGAAGCCATCCCGGTCCGCATCAAACGCGAAGAAGCCTACCTGGGCACTGTGCCAAAATCCGCCGATGAGCGCGGCTACTTCCTGCGGCCACCGTATCGCGCGCTTTATTCTCGCTACTTCGAAACTGCTTTTGTCAAAATCACCACATCCGAAGGCCTATTTGGCTGGGGCGAGGCGCTCGCGCCAGTTGCCCCGGAAGTCGTCTGCGTCATCATCGAACAGATCCTCGCGCCGGCGCTATTGGAGCGCAGCCCGCTGGATGGCAATGTACTTTGGAATATCATGTACGATTTGATGCGTGAGCGCGGCTATTATGGCGGCTTCATGCTTGATGCCATCAGCGCCTGTGATACGGCATTGTGGGACCTGCGTGGCAAGATTCTGGGGCAGCCCCTAGTTCAACTGCTGGGCGGCGCATTCCGCGAGGCTGTGCCCTGCTATGTGTCGGGATTGCCACGCCCGACCGCCCAAGAACGGGTCGAGCTGGCGCTGGGCTATGTGGATGAGGGCTTCAACGCTTTTAAGCTGGCGGCGGGCCACGGAGCGCGTGCGGATGCAGCCAGCGTCGCTGCCTTGCGGGGTGCCCTCGGCGATGAGGCGGTTTTGCTGCTGGACGCGCACTGGGTCTATGCGCTGGACGATGCCATCCAACTGGGGGGCGCGCTGGCTGAGCTGGGCGCAGGCTTCTTTGAAGCGCCCATAAACCCCGAAGACATAGACGCCCATGCCAAGCTGGCGGCTGCGGTGGCTGTGCCCATCGCCATCGGCGAGACCGAGCGCACCCGCTATCAATTCCGCCCCTGGCTGGAACAAGACGCCGCGCAGATATTGCAGCCCGATGTCGGGCGCGCCGGCATCAGCGAAGTGGTCAAAATCGCCAGCATGGCGGAAGCCTTCAATACAAGCGTCGCCCCGCATTTGAGCGTCGGCCTGGGCATCTGCATCGCCGCGAGCATCCACGCCGCCGCCGCCATCCCCAATCTGTACCTGCTGGAATACCAGCCGCCGATCTTTGCCGCCGCCAACCTGCTGCTGGAATCGCCCCTGCAATGCTCCGCTGGCTTCTATGAACTGCCGACTGGCGCGGGGCTGGGCGTGGCGCTGGACGAAGAAAAGTTGCGCGCACTGCAAGCCTAGACTTCGCGCTACTGCGGGACGAGCGGCGCTTTGGGGCGCACGATTTGCAGTCGCTCTGGCGTCAAGCGCGCAGCCAGCTCATCGGAGACGCGGTAGCCATGGCGGAAGTTGCCCCAGCTGGGCCCATAGCGAAAAACGATGATGCGCCGGTCGCCAGCATTGACGCGCTTTGCCGAGCCATGCGCCAGGCAATCCACAAACAATATAGCATCGCCGGCTTGCATGCGCATTTCCACCGCGCCCTCGACTTGATCGACATACGGTTGCTCGCTGCGCATTTGGTACTTCTGCGCATCCGGGTGCGCGAAGTTGGATTTGTGGCTGCCGGGGATGATCATGGTCGCGCCATCGCCCTCGCCAATATCGGTCAGCGCCATCAGCACATTGATCTGCCCGCAGTGAAACTGCCCATTGTAATAGCGGAATTGCGTGCGCTTGGTGCCTTCATGCCCGCCGCTGTGCAAGCCAATCGCCTGCCCGGGCCCGCGAATGCTGGCGAAGCACTCATCAATGAACAGCGCTCCGTGGTTGTAGTCGAATGTACCAGCGCCACCGACGAATGCCTTGACCTTGTCGATCCAGGCGGGATGGTCGATGAGCCGCTCGAATGCCGCGCCGCCTTCGTATACCTGCTGCAGGTTCAGCCCTTCGTCATCGCCATAGGTATGCCCATGCACATAGCCATTCCATTGACCGGGCTGCATGGGCAGCAGCGCATCAATGCCGGCGTTCAGCTCGCGCACTTCGCCTGCCGAGAGCGCGCCTTTCAGCAGCAGGTAGCCGCGCAGGTCAAAGAAATAGGTCTCGCGTTCGCTGACCATAGTCACCCCTTCAGGCATAGCAATGCAGGGCGAAGATAGCCGCGGGCGCATCCCCCTGCATCTCCAGCACTTCGACGCGCAAGCGGTCGGTTTCGATCGGCTCGTCAAAGCGAATCTGGTTAATGGTCTGGTGATTGTCAGCGACTTCTGCGAAGACCCGACCATTGCCATCGCCCAGCCGATACCGCTTGACTGTGAAGGGCATGACCGACTCGGGGTGCCCGCGCAGGCTGGTCTCCATGGCGTGGTCGAAGTCGCTATCAAACATGAGTGTTATCTGGCTGATGCTCTGCGGGTATGTCCAGTGGATATCCAGCTTGGGCGCGGGGTCGTCCACTTCCGCCACCCAGGCATTCACCGCTGATGTCGGGCGCGCCAAGCCATTGCCGATATTCCGCGCATCAAAGCCATTGATGGGCTGCGAGAGTTCAAAAGCGACATTCTGCCCAGCCGGGCGGCGCGGCGGCGTCCAAAACTCAAAAGACTCCACGCCGATATCGTGCCGGGACAGTTGCGTCCGCCGGTATTGCAGCGCCAGCAAGCCAGTAACGCGATGCTCGCTCAAGTGCAGTCGAACAAACGGGTTCGCCATGACGCAGACAAAGGCATAACGGGAATCGTCTATCAATTGATTGAAGTCCAGCTCAACCGCCTGGTTATCGCCCGCCGGCAAATCAACCCGCAGTTTTTTGAGGATGGTATCAGGGCTGTAGTTGTCGCGCCGCGAGCTGATGCGCAACTGCACATCCAAGGTCGTGGCTTCGTCCGCGTCCACCCGGATGGTCATGCCCGGGACGCGCCCGCGCTGCAAAGGCAGCATCTGCGCATACGGTCGCTGTAGGGGCAGGTGCGGTCCATTGTCGGGCAGCGCATCCAGGCAGAGCTTGCTGGAGGCGCGGATGGCCGCTGTCTGGACCAGGTCTTCGCTGTCTTCGAGCTTGAATTGCGGGATGTATTGCCCGACGCGCTGCAAATCCCGCTGCAGCAATTCGATGCGCCCGGGCTGGGCGATATCCCGCGGCAGCAGACCGTGTTCAATGCAGTGCGCCGCCGCCATGCCCACCGCCTGCGCCGCCGATGCCAAGGTCAACATGACGCGCGTCGAGCCAAATGCCACATGCGAGGCGCTCATGATGCGCCCGGCGATGAACAAGTTGCGGATATTTTTGCTGTATTGGCTGCGATACGGCACTTGGTAGACGCCTTTGGCATGCCATTGGTCGCAGCCCGGTCGCTCGCTGAAGACGCCATCCGCCGGGTGCAAGTCGATCGACCAGCCGCCAAAAGAAATCGCGTCATAATGATGCCGCTGCTCGATGATGTCTTGCTGGATCATCATGGCATCGCCTTCAAAGCGCCGGCTTTCCCGCTTGCCGGGGATATGCCCGACCCATTCCAAAGTCAAAGTCTCGGCATCGGGGAATTCGCCGGAATTCTTGATGTAATTCCAAACGCCGTAGACGACCTTCCACAGCTGCCATTTGATGGTTTCGGTTTCGTGCACGGTGTCCAGCCGCCCGCCATACTCGATCCACCACAGCCGGCAGCCATCGGTGGCGGTGTTGAAGCTGCGGAAGCGCGGTATCTGCGTGATGTCTTCCAGCGCATAACTAGGCGGCACGAACTTGACCGGCGCGCCGATGTCTTTGCTGTAGAAATAAATGGAATGCCCCAGCAGGTAGCCATATTCTTCGCTGGGCGCGAACTTTTCACCGAATTCGTCGCTGGCTTCCGCGCCCATGCGGAAAGCCCCGCCCGCTTGGAAAGCCACGATGCCATCGCCCGAGGCATCGCAGAAGAGCGGCGCGAATAGCTCGTATTGGGTGGAGTTCTGGCTGCAAAAGGCGCTGACCGACTCGATCGTCTCGCCATCGCGCTTGCTCACATGGACGGCGGCAGTATTCAGCAGCAGGGTCAGGTTTGGCTCTTCGACAACTTTTTCCAACAAGATGGTATCGAAAATCAAACTGTTGCCTTCGCGGTTGCGGTACATATTTTCGACCAGCAGCTCGTCGATGACGCCGCCTTCGCGCGCCCAGCGGTTGTTGTTGTTCATGTGCGAGGTCGCGCCTAAAGCCCACAGGCGCACTTCGCTGCTGGCATTGCCGCCCAGCACAGGGCGGTCTTGCACCAAAGTGACCGTGATGCCTGCCCGGGCGGCTGTGATGCCTGCGCAGGTGCCCGCCAGCCCGCCACCCACGATGACCAGGTCGCTGTCGATGCGGACTGTCTTGGGCGAGCGCGCCTCGGTTGAGAATGGCTCCACCAGCATACGCGGGATCTGATTGGCTTGTTTCATCGTCTAGCCTCCGTCGTGTCTTCTTCTCGCCAGGCTGCCATCGCGCTGTAGAAGCGGCATCACAACCCCAGCCGATCTTGCTCAATCCCATGCTGCTGGCACCAGTCGTTGAGCGGGTTGAAGCCGCCGCTGGGCTGGAACTCCAAGGTGTCGTCCAGTTCTTCACCAACCAAATACTTCTCGATGTCGCTGAGCCTCTCGACGAGTGCCCGCTCCTGCTTGATGTAGTCCATTGGTTTAAGCCAGCGATAGGCATAACCAATCATGACGGCTTTGCGCGTTATCTGCGTGAAGTTAGGCGCGCCGGCGTGCCAAGTGCGGTATTCAAAGATGACGCAATCGCCGGGGTTCAGCAGCGGCTCAATGGCGTTGACGGGGTCAGTCGCGCCTTCGGGGATGTCGATGCGCTCTTTGAGCAGGTTGCTGCCCGGCGCGAGCATGGTCACACCGCTGTTGGGCTGGCTGAGGTCGGTCAGGTAGAAGGCGCATTTCAAGCCGATGCGCGGATAATTGGCTTGGCCCAGGTCCATGGATGTGCGCCCATTGTCACGGTGCCAGCCGGGCATACGGATGCTGGCGGGCGTGCCGGGCGGGTCAGGCTGCCGATAGATAAGGTGGCTGGTGGAAAGCTGCAAGTTGGAGCCGAGCAACTGGATGACCAGCGGCAGCGTGACCGGGTTGGTCAGCAGGGGGATGAAGGCATCGTCCATGGTGATGCAATTGCGGAAGCCATCATAAAGCCCGCCGCCAGAGACGAAACGGTTGAAGCGCTGCTCGGTGGCTAGCAAGCGGTCGCCAGCCTCAATCAAGCTGCTGATTGCCGCTTCATCCAGCACATTGCGCAGGATCAGGTAGCCCTCATTGCGGAATTGTCGGCGCTGTTCTTCGCTTAGTTTTGTAAAGCCGTCCATGTTGCTTCTCCAAATTGCTGCTTAGGTATAGGTGAAATAGGCGGTGGCGATGCAATTCTCGCTGCTGCGGAGGCGCACCCAGTGCGCGCTGTAGCCAGGCGGGAAGGCGTGATGCGCATACGCTCCAGGCGCGACATCCAGCTTGCGATAGGTCTTCCAAGTGCCATTGCCCAGGAAGTCGACTTCGATGCTGAACTGGACTGGCTGTCCGCCATCATTGCACAGGTGCAGGGTCTTTTGGTCGAAGCCGGTCATCAAATAGGGGTCGGAGGCTTCGTCTTTCACAACCGCATCTTCCCACCAGACGCCGCCCCAGCCAGCCGGTTTGCCAAAGCTCCACAGGTCATCGGTCTTGCCAAAATACAAGCCGGATTGTGGCTCGCCAGCCAGTTGATTCGCGCCGTGGTGCGGGCTGGCGTTGTCGCTGCCTAATACCAACATGCCGCGATAAGTACAAAAGTCGCCCAAGACCCACAGATGCGTGGAGATCGGGCGCACACCCCAGATGTGATTCTCATAAGCCCACGGTGAAAGCTCATAAAACATACCGTGGCAATCCAGGATGAAGCGCTCGTGATCGACTTCGCGGATGCGGGGCCATTCGGTCTGCCACATGTGGTCGAAGCAGTGGCTGGCTTTGGGCAGGCGATAGCGCTTCCATTGCCCGTCGGCTTCGGTATAGACCTGCAAGATAGCCGACCGTTTGTCCCAGCCCATGGCGAAGATCGTGCCAGCGAAGTTGCCGCGCCCGTTGACCTCGATGAAGGGGCTACGCTCGATGATTCTCCAGTTTTCACCGTCCCATTCCGCCAGCCTGCCCGCCGCTTCTGTGCCTAGAAAGTCACGTTCGTCATAGCTGTTGTTGGCCACGATGACGCGTCCGAAGTTGCTATAGGCGGCTTTGAAATGCGCGTATTGGTGGTCGGGCAGGCCTAGCTCAATCGTCAAGTCCGCCAGCCAGGTCGGTTGCAGGCTGTGCACATCCAACTCATAGAACTCGCCTTCCATGCCCAGCATATAGACTTTGTTTTCGGGGTCATGCAGGTGGCGCATGGTCGCGCACAGGCGCACTTCGCGCAGCGCCTCGATGGTGCGCGCATTGCCCTGCGCGTCGATAACATACGGACCGATGAAGCACTGGTTGGATTCAAAATGCGCCATGCGGTTGGTATAGGTGCCCACATAACTTTGGGGATGCTTGCTGATTTCCAGGCGCTCGTCGATACGATACAGCCCCGTGCCGACGCCACTGGGCGACTTGTGCGAGACATAAGTAACCAGCCACAGCGAACCCGCCCAAGCCATCATCGCGCCGATGCCGCATTCGCTGCGCGGTGGTCCCAGCTCGGCGGATAGCGCCAGGTGCGGCATCACCCCGCTGAGACTCAGGTGGTTATTATCTGTCATGATGGCTCGCTTTCTGTTTCGCAGATTCCGCGCCCTCTTAAGCTCAGCCAGAGCGAGGGAAGAAGACATTGCTTGGTATTGCACAGATTTGAAGTCCCTCCCTCATTTTGGGGGAGGGACTTAGGGTGGGGGCATATCACCAGATACAGCACTCCTGCTCCCACAGCGGTCAGCCTCAGCCTTTCAAGCCAGAGATGTTTGCGCCCTGGATGAACTGCTTTTGGAACAGGAAGAAGACAATCAACACCGGCAGCACCATCAAGGTCGAAGCCGCCATCTGCTGGTTATAGATGCCGCCTTGCCCGGGCAAGGAAGTGAACTTGTACAAGCCAATCGCCAGCGTGTGCAGGTCGGGGTCTTTTAGATAAATCAGCGGACCTAAGAAGTCGTTCCAGCTATTTTGGAAGCTCAAGATGGCGATGACGACGATAGCCGGCTTTGCCAGCGGGATCATGACCTGCGTGAAGATGCGCACTTCACTCGCGCCGTCGATCTTCGCCGCGTCCAGCAAATCCTGCGGGATGCCCAAGAAGAATTGCCGGCAGATGAAAATATAAAAGGCGTTGCCAAAGAAGTTAGGCACGATCAGCGGATAGAAGGTATCGATCCAGCCGATGGCGTCATAAGCGGCATAGACCGGTATCAAGCGCACGGCGAATGGCAGCATCAAGGTCGCCAGCAAGATCAAAAACAGCGCATCGCGGAAAGGGAAACGAAAACGGGCGAAGCCATAAGCGACCACCGTGCAAGAGCCGATATCGCCGATGAGCGAGACGATGGTAACGAACATGGTGTTGCGGAAGGTCGTGCCGAAGTTCCAAAATTTCAGGGCGTCCGTATAATTTTCCGGCTGCCAGACGCGGGGTATCCACTGCACGGGGAAGACGCCGACTTGGTCGAGCGGCATGAAAGACGACATGATCATCCAGAACAGCGGCGCAAGGAACCACAGACTCATCACAATCAGCAGCAGATACAGCAGGGCGCGGCCCACAAATCGCGACAGTAAAACGAAGGCGTCGCTATGCAAGAGGCTCTGCCTTGGTGTGGCTGCTGCCATTAGCTCTCCTCCCCGCCTTGATAAAAGACCCAGCGCTGCGATGTCGCCACGATGGCGGCTGTAAAGATGAAAATAATGATAAACAAAATCCAGGCGAGCGCCGATGAATAGCCCATCTGTGGCGGCAGGTATTGAAAAGCGTGGTCAAACAAGTGCAGGACATAAGTCCGAGTCGCGTCTCGGGGCGCGCCGCCGGTCATGATGAATATCTGCGTGAAGACTTGAAAAGCGCCGATGATATTGATGAGCACATTCAAGTAAATGGTCGGCGTCATCAGCGGGATGGTCACGCGCCGCAGCCGCTGGAAGATATTCGCGCCGTCGATCTTGGCGGCATCGTAATACTCTTCGGGGATGCCCTGCAATCCAGCCAGGAAGATGACCATGGTCACACCGACCCAGGTGGTGCTCATAATCAAAAAGGCGATCATGGCGTAATCGGGGTCGGCGAACCAGCGGATGCGCGGCAGCCCAATCGCGTAGAGCAAGGAATTGAGCAAGCCCGCCCGCGCGTTCAGCACATAAAGCCAGATGACCGATAGCGCCACAATCGGCACAACCGACGGCAGGTAAAACAGCGTCCGCCACAGCCCCAAGAAACGCACTTTGGTATTCAGCAGCAGCGCCAGCGCAAAGCCGAGCACGATGCGGATGACCACCGAGCCACCCACATAGACGGCGGTATTGCGCAGCGACTTCAGGAAGAGCGGGTCATCGGTGAATATATGCACATAATGTTCCAGCCCCACCCATCGCGGCGGCGCGACGATGTTGTATTTGGTGAAGCTGAGAACAAAGGACGCGATAAAGGGGAAAAGCGCAAACAGAAGCACGCCGATGATCCAGGGCGTGATGAAGAGCAAGCCGAACCTGGCTTCGCGCTTGCGCATGGGCGAAAGGTCACGCCATCGCGTTCGCCTGCGCCCCCGCAAGGCGCTTAGCTGCGCGCCAAATGCTTGCGCCATAGCGCTTTTCCCCGTGTGTGATCGCGCGGAAAGTAATGCGGAGCGCCCAAGCAGCGCCCCGCATCACCACGATTCGCTCTAGCTGTATTCTTCCCAGAAGCTATCCAGCAAAGCCTGGATTTCCGCTTCGGCGCTAGCCAATGCGTCTTCAATCGAACTATCGCCGAAGAGCACATCTTCTACCATGCGGTTAATGATCTGGTTGGCTTCGGGCTGCACTGGCGAGACGGGCACCAGATAATCCAGCGCGGCAACGCCCAGCAGCGCCTCCGCCCGCGGATGTACGACACCGTCCTTCTCATAGCCGTTGCATTCCACCAGCGGCGAGGGGCGCTGCTGCTGCTGGATGAACCAGCATGCGCCATCACCTTCGACCTCGGTGGTCAGCCACTTGACCAGCTTCCAGGCTTCATCCGGATGCGCCGCATTCTTGGGGACCATATAGCCCCAGCCACCATGCGCGTTACCCCGCCGGTCGGCGCTGCCGTTCGGACCATAGGGAATCGGCGCGACATCGTAGTTCAGCGACTCGGCATGGTCTTCGACTTGGAAGAGTGTCCAGGAGCCGTTGATCTCCATAGAGACCAAGCCCTGGATCAGCGGACCCTGGTCGAACTCGCCCGCCATCTCCCAGAAGGCGTTGACTTCTTCAATGCCGTAATTGATTTCGGCAATGGCTTGCATGAACTCAAGCGCTTGCGCGCCCGCCTCGTTGTTGATGGTGATCGTGCGCAGGTCGGGACTAATCCAGTCGCCGCCATTGGCGTTGTACCAGGTGAGGAAAGCGCCCGCGCCGCTGGTTGATTGGGCGTTCAAGCCGATGCGCTCCAGGAAGCTGCCATCGCCGAGGCGCAAAGTTTCAGCCGCTTCCAGCATCTCGTCCCAAGTCTCCGGGAAGCTCTCGATGCCGGCTTCGGCGAAGTGGTCGGTGTTGTACCAGACGATGTTATAAGCGCCGCCACCTGGCAGAGGCAGCAGCCAAGTCTGGCCGTTAAACTGCGTGCCGGCAAATTCCGAAGGATGGAAGATGGCGGGGTCGACGCCATCGGCAGCCATATAGTCATCTAGCGGGATGATGGACTCGGTCGCGGCGAAGAAGGGCAGGTCTTGCCGCCCAAACATGGTTACATCGGGCGGGTTGCCGGCGGCGATGGCAGCCAGTAGATTCTGCAAACGGTTGTCCCAGGGCAAGAAGATATTGTCGACGCAGATGCCGGGGTGGGCATCTTCAAAAGCGGCGACTTGATGTTCTTGCAGCGGGATGCGGTTGCCGCCCCAGTGATGCCAATAAGTCAGCGTGACATCGCCTTCACAGTCGGGGTTCTGCGCCGATACCGTCGAAAGCGGCAGCATCGCCAGCAGCATGACTGCAACAAATAGCAAGAGGGTGGATTTTCTAAACACGCGGAAGCTCCTTTCCAAAAGCGAATGGGGTAACTTGCATGAACAACAATATGCCACCTAGCGACTGCCTTCTCGACAGGCAACTGAGCCACATACCTGGAGAAGTCTAGCGCAGCGCGGCTGTTCGCGCAAGAAATTGCTATGGAGTTCCAGGTCGATTGCATCAAACTTTTTACCACACGAGGGAACGAGGCAAGTTCAGCCCCAGGCGGCTCGATGCAGCGCGCGCAGCAAAATATCGCGGCTGTCTTGCAGCGCTCGCTCGGGCTGAGGCAGGCTCGGGCTCAGCTCCAGGCTCAGCGCGCCGGCATAGTCGATTTCCCGCAGCGCCTGGATTGTGTCGTCAAGCGCGTCTTCGCTCATGACGCCGTCCAGCAAGCTCCAGTGCAGGTCGCCCATGCCATCGTTGTCATCAAAATGTACATAGCCCAGCCGCGCGCCGGCTGCTGTGATGACTTCCGACGGGTCTTCGCCAGTCAGCAGGATATGCCCGCTGTCGTAGAGCAGGTAGAGATTGGGGTGCCCCAACGCTTCAATATATGCCAGGGTCTCGCCGGCGGTGGGCAGCGCTTTGCCAGGGAAGTGCTCCAGCGCCAGTTTGATGCCCTCTTGTGCCGCTCGCTCCGCCAATTGCAGCAGCGATTCGCTATAGCGCGCCAGCCCCGCCGCGCTGCTGTCTTGGCCCGGCACGACGTAAGCCACCTGCGCGGAAACAGCCCCGGCCTGCTCAATCGCTGCCCGGCAATGCGCGATGGCGGCTTCCCGCGTGGAGGGGTCGGCGCTATCCAAGGCGGCATTCAGCGGCATGCCAAAGGTCGCGCCCAGGCAGCTGACTCGCAAGCCGAGTTCCTGCGCCAACAAGCGGCTTTCCAAAGTCTGCAAGTGCGCCGGCTGAATATCAATCCAGTCGAATTCCAGCTCGCAGGCATGGCGCAGCAGGTCGGTCTCCGCGCCGCTCAATGCCCAGATGCAGCAGGCGATGTGCATATCCGTTTCCCTGTCGTCAGTGGCAATCCATTTATGCGGATACTGTAACCGTATTCACCACAGAGGCACAGAAGTAGAACAAAGCAAGTAATGCCAAAAATAGAGGAGTGATGTACGGCTCGTCCGATACTACGAATTGATTGCCGTTTAATCAGCCTACCCCACCCCCGGCCCCTCCCCGAAGCATCGGAGAGGGGCGCTAAGGCAGGCGGAATCGCGATTCTATATGGCTTTCGATGTCTATGCGAATGCTCGGCGAAACCTCTCCCCATTGATATAGGGGGCGAGGGGGTAGACCACTAGCGGCAAACCCTACAATTTTCATTCGCAGGGCTTGCCTGCACTTACTGAGCGCGCAGAGCTTTGTTGCCAATCGTCCACCATATTCCACTTTGCGCCTGCCAAAGGTACAATATCCGCTGCAACCGACAAGCAATGCGGAAGAGCGTATGAGCGAAAAAATCGCTTTGATCACCGGCGCGGGCTCGGGCATCGGACGAGCGGCGGCGCAGGCTTTGTGGGAAGTCGGCTATTCGCTGACGCTGGCAGGGCGACGCGAAGACAAGCTGCGTGAAACAGTCGCTCTTGCCGGCGTGGACGGGTCGCGCGCGCTGGTTGTGCCGACCGATGTGAGCGATCGCGCTGCGGTCAGCTACCTATTCGCCGCGGCAAAAGCCCGCTTTGGACGGCTGGATATAGTATTCAACAACGCCGGCATGGGCGCGCCGAGCATTCCGCTGGAAGAGCTATCCGCGCAGAAGTGGCAGCAGGTGGTCGCGGTGAACCTGAGCGGCGCATTTTATTGCACCCAAGAAGCCTTCAAGCTGATGAAGTCGCAACAGCCGCCTGGGGGGCGCATCATCAACAACGGCTCAATCTCCGCGCAGACGCCACGCCCGCATTCCGCGCCCTATACCGCCACCAAGCATGCCTTGACCGGCTTGACCAAGTCGACCGCGCTGGATGGCCGCGCGCACAACATCGCTTGCGGACAGATCGATATCGGCAACGCCGCCACCGATATGACCGAGCGCATGCAGCAAGGCATCTTGCAAGCCAACGGCACGTTGGCGGTCGAGCCGACTATGGATGCGCGACATGTCGCGGACGCGGTGGTCTACATGGCGGGCTTGCCACTCAACGCCAATGTGCTCTTTATGACCGTGATAGCGACTGGCATGCCTTATGTGGGCAGGGGTTGAGGCATGAGCGAACTGATTTGGCTGACAGCGACGGAACAAGCGAGCTTAATCCGGCGGCGCGAGGTCTCGGCTGTGGAGCTCCTGCAGGCGCATCTGGCGCAGATTGAAGCGGTCAATCCACAGCTGAATGCCATCATAACTTACTTGCCCGAGCTGGCTATTGAGTTGGCGCAGGCAGCGGACGCCAAGCAAGCCCGCGGCGAAGCGTTGGGCGTCTTGCACGGGCTGCCTATCGCGCACAAAGACTTGTTCGAGACGGCTGGCATCCGCAGCACCATGGGCTCGCCGGTTTTCGCCGATTATGTGCCAGAAACGGACGACCTGATCATCGCGCGATTGAAAGCGGCGGGTTGTATCACCCTCGGCAAGACGAATGTGCCTGAGTTCGGCGCTGGCTCGCATACTTTCAATCCCGTCTTCGGCGCGACCAAGAATCCCTACGATTTGGCGCGCGCCTGTGGCGGCAGCAGCGGCGGCGCGGCAGTGGCATTGGCTGCTGGCATGGTCCCAATCGCCGATGGCAGCGACATGGGCGGCTCGCTGCGCAACCCCGCCAGCTTCAACAATGTGGTTGGCTTGCGACCGACGCCCGGGCGCGTACCGCAATACCCCAAAGCCGATGCCTGGTCGACGCTCTCGGTGGATGGCCCCATGGGGCGGACTGTGCAAGATGTCGCGCTGATGCTGCGCGCAATCGCTGGTCCGGATGACCGCGCGCCTATCTCCCTGGATGCGCCGGCTACGAGCTTCGCGGATGACTTGCGGCGCGACTTTCAAGGCGCTCGCATTGCCTGGAGCCGCGACTTGGGCTGCCTGCCAGTCGAGCCCAGCGTGATTGAAACGATCGAAGCGCAACTGCCGGTCTTTGCGGATATTGGCATCGCGGTCGAAAACGCGCATCCCGATTTTTCTGATGCCTATGACATATTCCATACCTTGCGCGCCTGGGGCTTCGAGCTGGCTTTCTCCGAGCATTTCGCGCAATTTGGCGAGGATTCCTTCAAAGAAACCATCCGCTGGAATGCCGCGCAAGGCAAACAGCTCAGCGCCGCGCAAATCAGCCGCGCGCAGGTCAAACGCACTGAACTCTTCCACCGCGTCCGTGAATTTCTGGATGTCTACGATTGCCTGCTGCTGCCGACCGCGCAAGTGCCGCCCTTCCCGATCGAGCAGGAATACCCGCGCGAAATCAATGGCGCGCCCATGCAAACCTACATCGACTGGATGATGAGTTGCGGCTTCATCACGGTGACGGGCTTGCCAGCCATTTCTGTGCCCTGTGGCTTCACCAGCGACGGGCTGCCGGTCGGTTTGCAGATGGTCGGCAAGCCACGGGGCGAGTTGGCGCTGCTGCAGTTGGCTTATGCCTTCCAGGAAGTCACGCGCTTTTACCTGCGCAGCCCCCCCATCGCCGAGCGCGCCGCTTGATGCGCTCATCCAAGGGAGTCGGCGCGTGGAATTGACCCCGCTCACCTGGCTGCTGGCGCTGCTGCCGGTCTTGGTCCTGCTGCTGCTGATGGTCGGCATGGGCTGGGGCGGGTCACGCGCGGGGCTGGCGGGCTTTTTCACCGCGCTGCTGCTGGCGCTGACTGTCTTTGGCGGCGACGCGTTGCTGGCGGCTGTGGCGATTGGCAAGTCGGTCTTCCTGGCGGCGGATGTGCTGTATATCGTTTGGATGGCGCTATTTTTCTACAATGTAACCAACGAAGCTGGCACAGTCGCCATGCTTGGGCACAGCCTGCCGCGCTTGACGCCCGACCGCGCCGCGCAGAGTCTGCTCATCAGTTGGGTTTTTGTATCGCTCTTGCAGGGCGTGGGCGGCTTCGGCGTGCCGGTGGCGGTGGTTGCGCCGCTGCTGGTGGGCTTGGGTTACAGCGCGACCCAAGCGGTGATTATGGCGTCGCTGGGGCATGGCTGGGCGGTTACTTTCGGCTCGCTGGGCACATCCTTCGTGGCTTTGACTGCCGTAACGGGGCTGCCCGGCGAGGCTCTGGCGCATGATTCGGCGCTGGTATTGGGCTTGGCTTGCCTCATCAGCGGGGCGCTGGTGGCTTATGTCAGCGCGGGCTGGGCGGGCTTGCTGCGCTCACTGCCCATGCTGCTGCTGGTGGGCGCGGGCATGGGGCTGACGCAATGGTTCGTCGCCACCCGCGGCTTGTGGACGCTGGGCTCGACATCGGGGGCGCTGGCTGGCGCGGTAGTCGGCGTCGCCTATGTGCTTTCACCGCTGGGGCGCGCCAAAGCAAAAGCCGCTCCCGCAGAGCATGCGCCATCGCGCAGCCTGGTTTTGGCTCTTGCCGCTTATATCATTCTGCTGGCGCTGGCATTCTCGGTCAATCTCATCGCGCCACTGGGCGATTTGCTGGATACCGTCATGCTTCAGCTGCACTTCCCAGCCGTTGCCACAACGCATGGCTGGGAAGTGCCAGCCGAAAGCGGGCGCGGCATCAGCCTGTTTGGTCATGCCGGCGCTATTCTGTTTTATGCGGGTTTGGTCGCTTTTCTGCTCTACAAACGGGCAAATTACTTCGAGCGGGACGATGCCTGGCAAGTGATCTGGCGCAAGGTCAGCAAGTCGGCGCTGAAATCGACTGTGTCCATCCTGGCGCTGGTGGCGATGGCGGCGCTGATGACGCACACCGGCATGACGCAGATCATCGCCCGCGGCATCAGCGAAACAGTCAGCGCGCAGGTCTATCCACTCTTCGCGCCATTCATCGGTGCCTTGGGCGCATTCATGACCGGCAGCAACACCAATTCCAATGTCGTTTTTGGCGCGCTGCAGCAAGAGACGGCGCTGCTGCTGGGCTTGACCGTGCCGATTGTGCTGGCGGGGCAGACGGCTGGCGCATCGCTGGGCAGTGTGCTCGCGCCCGCCAAAATCATCGTCGGCTGCAGCACAGTCGGGCTGGGCGGCGAAGAAGGACCCGTCATCCGCCGCATGTTGCTGCTGGGCTTAATCCCGGTTGTCTTCGTCGCCTTGATAACACTCCTGCGCGCGAATGGCTGAAAGCGAGGCGAAAATGCAGACAGACCTGGCCTTACTTGGCGGCGAAAAAACCCGCGTGGCGGCTTATCCCGCTTGGCCCCCACATGACGAGCGCGATCTCGAGGCGCTGGCGGAAGTCATCCAGAGCGGCAACTGGGGCGGCTTCCCTTATCCAGGTGAGCAGACGCGGCGCTTTCTGGATGCTTTCATCGCCCTGCAAGGCGGGCAATACGCGGTGGCGGTGATGAATGGCACTTTGACAATGGAAGTGGCGCTGCGGGCGGCGGATATTGGCTGGGGCGACGAAGTCATCGTGCCCGCCTACACCTTCCAAGCCACCGCCTCCGCGCCCATGATGGCTGGGGCTGTGCCGGTCCTGGTGGATATCGACCCGGACACATTCTGCATTGATTCCGCCGCCATAGAAGCTGCCATCACCCCGCGAACCCGCGCCATTATCCCTGTGCATGTCGCCTCGCAGATGGCGGATATGGACGCGATTAGCGCCATCGCAGCTCGGCATGACCTGATCGTCATCGAAGACGCGGCTCATGCCCACGGCGCGGTCTGGAATGGGCGTGGCGCTGGCACCCTGGGCGACTTCGGCAGCTTCAGTATGCAGTCAACCAAGATTCTGACGGCTGGCGAAGGCGGGGCGTTGCTCTGCCGGACGCAGGAACAGGCTTGGCGCGCAGCCAGCATCATCGATTGCGGACGCCCGCACGACCCCGCCGGGCAGCTCTACACACAGGGCGGCAACTACCGCATGACCGAGTTGCAAGCGGCGCTGCTCAACGTCGGGCTGGAGCGCTTCCCCGCCCAGTTCGCCATGCGTGAAGAGCAGGCTGCCTATATGGACGAGGCTTTGAGCGAAGTGCCGGGCGTCCGCGTATTGCCGCGGGATGAGCGACACCAGCGGCGCGCCATCTACTGCTATACCTTCGCCATCGAACCCGAGGCCTTCGGCGCGAAAAACCAACATGTGGCGCGGGCATTGACGGCGGAGGGCATTCCCTGTTGGCCTGGCTACGAGCCGATGTACCGCTATGAGCTATTCCGCCCGACTGAATCGCGCTTGCCCGTACCTTCCGCCTTCCCCGAGCGCTTCGATTATTCGCGCCTGCATCTGCCTGTCGCCGAGCGCATCAGCGGCGAGACGGGTATGTGGCTGGGCGAGGCGGTCTTCCGCGCGGGGCAGCGGGGCGTGGAGGATGTTGTCGCTTCCTTACGCAAAGTGCAGTCGGCTTTGGCGCGTGACCCAGCGCTGGCGGAGCGCATCGCGGCGTTGTGAAGCCCCCAGAGCGAGGCAAGGGGAGATTCACTAGCGAAATCGCGGCTTGTAAGCCCCTCCCTCATTTTGGGGGAGGGGTTTGGGGTAGGGGGCTGTGCTGGCAGCCCGCGCTGGTGGGATAGCCAGCAGGGTCGAGCAGCACATCCAGCAGCATGGCGCCACCTTGCCGCAGCCAGCTCTGGATGCCGGCATCGCAGTCCGCGCGCGACTCTACCCGCTGATAAGCCAAGCCATAGGCCGCCGCGACCTGTCGATAATCCGGGTTGACGAACTCCGTGCCAACTGTCGCCACTCCGCGTCTTCTTTGCGCCGAGCGGATTAAATCCAGCGCGCTGTCATTCATCACCGCCACCAAAATCGACAATCCCAGCCGTGGCAACAGCCCAAGCTCGCCCATGACCATCGCCAGCCCGGCATCGCCAGTGATGCAGACGACCGGCTGCCGCATGACATGCGCCGCCGCAATCGCGCTGCACAAACCATAGCCCATCGCCGACAAGCCATTCGACACCAGGTAGCGGTTGGGCTGTCGGGGCTGCCATTCCAGCGCGGCGAAGATCTTGTGCGAGCCGACATCGCTAGTAACGATGATGTCTGTTGGGCTATGTTCACGCAGTGATGCCAGGAAGTCCTGCGGAGAGATGCGCCCGGCGGCTGCCTTGGGGGTGCTGCGCGCCGCTAGCCCTTCACGCAAGCGCCTGACCCGCGCCGCGCCCCAGTCCGCCGCTGTGGATGCCGTTAGCTTGCCGAGCGCTGCGAGCATTTTTCCTATATCGCCGACCACTTCAATCGCGCAATCCAGCTTTGGATCGTGGTTATGCCAATCGGCGACCCACAGCAGCGGCGTCTCATAATCCCAAGGTTTGACCAGCTCGACCACATCGAAGCCCAGCGCGATGATGCAGTCGGCTTCGTCCAGCAGCGCATAGGCAGGGTCGCTGCGGGTCAAACCGATCGTGCCGGCGAATAGCGGGTGGGCTGCGGAAAGCGCGCCTTTGCTCTTGGGTGTATCGATGACTGGCGAGCCCAGCGACTCAGCCAATTGGCGAATCTGCGCATACGGACGGCTCGGCTCCAGCCCCAAGCCCAGCACGATAATCGGCTTGCGCTTATCCGCGAGCAGGGCGCGGACCTCGCGCAAAGGCGGGTTTTGCGGCGCAGGAGTGGCTGACGGATGAGAAGTAGCAGCCGCAGGGCAGGGCAGGCTCGCCAGGCGGCTGGGCAGGCTGAGATGCGCGGGACCAGGGCGTCCCGTCCGCATCAGCCGCAATACCTGCTGGATAACGGCGGTCGCACCCGCAGGCGCTAGCTCGGCGCTGAGTTTGCAAATGGGCGCAAACAGAGTTTGCAAGTCCAGCGCTTGGTGGCTGTGCTTGTCACGCAATGCCGGGTCGCTCGCGGCTGTGATGAGCAGGACAGGCGCGCGATCCAGGCAGGCATGCGTCAAGCCCGCGCAGGCATTGCTTGCGCCGGGACCCAAGGTCGTCAGCGCGACGCCGATGCCGCCCGTCAGCCGCGCTTCTGCCGCCGCCATGAAGCAGGCGCTGCTCTCGTTGGCGACCAGGATAAATTGCATATCGCGCCGCCATAGCGCATCCAGGACATCGACATTTTCGCCGCCGGGCAGTCCATAGACGCGCCGCGCGCCCGCTTCGTGCAATTGCTGGGCGAGGGTTTCGGCGATGCTTGGCATGGCTTTCTGTTTCCGCTGGCTTGGGCAATATATTTTGGTCAATTATTGGGCGCAAAGCGGCTGTGTCAAGTCAGCGAATTGCGGATACAATGCGCCGCTAATGGATTGTTGCATTCTTGCGAGGACGAAGATGACATTTGTGACCATGCCCAAATCGGGCACCTTGGCGCTCAATGAAGAATCCCGGCGCTTGGCTGGGCGCGGGCGCACAGTCTACCGCTTTGGCTTTGGCGAGTCGCCATTTCCCCCACCGCGCCATGTGCAGAAGGCGCTGCGAAAATCGACCTTTCGCAAGGACTATACGACTGTGGCGGGCTTGCCGGAATTGCGCGCCCGCATCGCCGATTTTCACAGCGAAGCCGATGGCTATGCAATCAACGCGGAGCAGGTCTTGGTCGCGCCCGGCAGCAAACCGCTGCTGCTCAATTGTATGCAGGCATTTGAACATGCTGAGGTCTATCTGCCCGCGCCTGCCTATGTGTCGTATGCGAACATGGCCAAGCTGGCTCGCCATCCGCTCATTCGCATCCAGACTTCCTACACCGACCGTTGGCGCATCACCCCCGAAGCGCTGGAAGCGGCGATCGCCCGTCACAGCCAGCCGGGCAGAGAGAAAGTGCTGGCGCTGAATTACCCGGGCAACCCCGATGGCTTGACTTACAGCCGCGCAGAGTTGCAGGCGCTGGCGGCGACCTTGCGGCGGCATGATGTCTGGGCGCTTTCCGACGAAATCTATGCGCTCCTGCATCACCAGGGGCGGCATGTTTCGCTGGCAAGCATCTACCCGGAACGTACTTTGGTATCGACTGGCTTGTCGAAGTGGTGTGGGGCGGGCGGTTGGCGCTTGGGCGCGTTGATCCTGCCGGCGTCCGCGCCTGCGGAATTGCGCGATGCTTTAATCGGGCTGGGCTCCGAAGTTTATTCTTGCGCGCCGACGCCCGTCCAGGTCGCGGCATTGGCGGCGTACCAACTCGACAAACGGACGCACCGTTTTCTGCGCGCCCAGCGACAGATATTGTCGGGGATAGGCGGCGCTGTGCATCGCGCTTTGCTGGCGGCGGGCGTGAAGGCTCATGCCGCGGAAGGCGGCTTTTACCTGCTTTGTGATTTTTCCGGCTATGCCGATTCGCTGCGGAAACGTGACATCCAGGGCGATACAGCATTGTGCGCTCGCTTGCTAGCCGAGACTGGCGTGGCGCTGCTGCCGGGCAGCAAGTTTGGCTTGCCGGCGGAGGCGCTCACGGCGCGGCTCGCCTATGTGGATTTTGACGGCGCGGCGGCATTATCATCGCAGCGCGCGAAAGAAGGCATCCTGCCCCATGCCGAAAAGATGCTGACGGGCATCGCTGCGCTCGATAGCTGGCTTAACTAAAAAGCAGCAAATACAGGCTCAGCGCCAGCAGCGGGAGCATCATCAGCCATTCGAAGGCGCGCTGGTCGATGCGGTCGATGAGCTTGCGCGCGACCAGCACAGCTGGCGGGATTAACACGAAGACCCAGCCGATACTCTGCAAGCGCTCCATGTCGAAGTTGCCGATGTGTAAAAAAGCCGGCAGCTTGGTCAGGTTCATCACGGCGAAGAATAGCGTGGTCGTGCCGATAAAGCGGCGCGGCGTCATCTGTGGCTGCAACAGCAGGTAAGCGGTGAAGGGCGGCGCACCGACATTCGCCAGCGTCGAGCCAAAGCCAGACGCCCAGCCAGCGGAATAGCCGTGCCACCTGCGCGGCGCATAATCGATAGCGCTCAGTTGGTCGCTGGCAATTTTGAAGCCCAGCGCCAAAAGTGTCAAGCCACCGATGACGCGCTTCAAGGTTACGGCGTCAATGGCATTCAAAGCCACCGCGCCAGCCGCCACGCCCAGCAAGCCCGGCAGCAACATCAGCTTGATATAGCGGCGATCCCACTCTCGCCAATAAAAATAAAGCGCAAAGGCATCGGCAAAGAGCAGCAGCGGCAAGACCAAAGCCACGGCGATCTGCGGCTCAATGATCAAGGTCAGCATCGGCACAGTCAGCGCGACCGGCACCGGTCCGCCCAAACCCCCTTTTGAGAAGCCGATCAGGATGCTGACCAACGCGAAGATCACAATTTCAAGCATAGCTGCGCTTATTTTGGATTCAGTTGGCTGGCGCAATTATAGACAGAGGTTTGTATAATCGTCCAACATGGCAAGGGACAAACAAGGGCAATCGCGTCAAAATGTAAGGCAATACACTTCGACACAGCGGGCACAGAGATTTGATGTAGGGGCGCGGTGCCGACTCGCCCGAAATGACCCGCCTCGGCGCACTCATTCAACTCGGTGTGCTCGGTGGTTAAAGATTTGAAACGATTGCCCTGAGGGAAAAACACTTTGGACGCGAAGCAGCTCAACGACGAAGGGCGCGCGATATGGGGTGGCAAGGCGCGCTTTTGGGATGCCCTGCACGGCGAGCGCGGCAACCTCTTTCACCAGCGGCTCATCGCGCCGACTGCGCTGCAATTGCTGGATTTGCGCGTGGGCGAGACTGTGCTGGATATCGGCTGTGGCAATGGCGCGCTGGCACGCCAAATGGCGGGGCTGGGCGTGGATGTATCCGCAATTGATTTCAGCGCGGAGATGATCGAGCTGGCGCGGCAACGCAATACGGCTGACACAGCCATCCACTACAGTGTCGTCGATGCCACCGATGAATCGGCGCTTTTGAAATTGGGCGCGCGCCGTTATGACGCCATCACCTGCACGATGGCGCTGATGGACATGCCGGTCATCGCGCCGCTCTTCAGCGCAGCCAGCCAGTTGCTGAAAAAAAGCGGCTGCCTGGTCTTCGCTACGGCGCACCCGGCTTTCAACTCCAACAACCCCGTTTTTTTGCAAGAGAAAGCCGACCAGGCTGGCAAAGCCCTGGAACAATATGCCATCAAAATCTATGCTTACCTGGAGATGCCGCCGGTCAAAGGCGCGGGCGCGCCGGGCGAGCCACTGCCGCATATCTATTATCACCGCCCGCTTTCGGCGCTGCTATCTGACGCTTTCGAAGCTGGCTTTGTGCTGGACGCGCTGCTTGAGCCCGCCTTCACGCAAGCCGACGCAGACCGGGCGCAGGGCTTGACCTGGGCGAAGCTGACACAGATACCACCGGTCTTGACGGGGCGTTTGCGTTTGCCCGCATAGCCAAGCGCGGCACCCCCGTCTAGATAGCCGGCTTGTCGCTGTTTAATACCGCCGATATATGGTCGCCACCCGCGTGCGCCGCCAGCAGAGTCAGCATATCCACCAGGGCGCTTTCAATATCGGAGCTTGCGCCAGCATGATGCGCCTCGATAGCGATGACGACATCGGTTGTCGCTGCCTGCGCCGCGCTGGTGAAGCTCTGTCGCCAGCACCAACGCCGCGCAACAACCATCTGTGTGGTATCGGAAAATATCACTTCGCCCGGCGCGGGATGCATGACTTCGGCGCTGCGCAGCTCGGTGTAGCTTTCGCTGCCAGCGGCATAATGCACGCGGATAGGCAGGGCGATCTGGCGCGTATCCATGACAGCTACCGGCAATCCATAACGAATGCTCACCAGGTTGCCGATATCGACCAGGCTGTTGATGCTGGGGATGTCGCCTTTCTTGGTCAGGCGGCGCAGCAAGGCTTCGGCAGCGCTGCGATAGCGGGTGGGGGATACGCCAAAAGCGCTGAATGCCCGCCGCCAGGCGCTCAAGGAGGGCAGCGCGCTCAAGGGTGTCTCGCCGATACGCGCTATGCTAGCCGCCTGCTCAGCCAGGTAGGCAGCGCGCAGCTTGGGTGGCGATGGCGGGTTGGACAATCCGCGCGCGACGATCAGCCCCGCGACCAGGCTCGGATAATCCGCCAGGATGCGCCCGTCATATTCAAAACTCGCCATTGACTGCCTCCGCCGATTCGCGTTTTTCGATCCCGCGTACAACCCCGACCCACATCAGCAGCGGCAGAACCGCCACCAGCGCCGAGAGATAGACGATATGCGCGATAGTATCGCCGCCCGCCGCGTCTATCAACAAGCCGAAAGCGAGGATACTGATGCTTTGCACAAATTCAAAGCCGGCGAAATCCAGCGAGAACACGCGTCCCAAATAATCATCCGGCACGATCTGCTGGATGATGACTGAACTGTAAGTCCAATTGACCGACCCGCCCATCGCCCGCACGACCACCGCCAGCGCCAACAATTCCAGCGATGGTGCCAAGCCCCAGAGCAGCCAGCCCAGCACAATCAGCGCGAAACCAACCGAAATCAAGCGGCGCAGCACAGGCACAGAATCATCGCTGAAGCGGTTGGTCAACAAGGGCCCCACAACCGCGCCGACGCCAAATGCCGCCCACAGCAGCGCCATCGAAGCGACGCCTTGCTCGCCCACGACGAATACCTGCGTGCCATAGATGATCAGCAACGTATCCGAACTGGTGATGCTCTGCCCGCTTTTGACAAATAGCGCGGCGGCTGTCTGCGGATTTCGCCACAGGTAGCGCAAGCCATCGGCGAATGTCCGCTGCGATTTGTCTTGCGCTTTGCGCGGCGGCTGCCCAAGCTCCGAGCGAGGCACCTCCGGCACGACGACAGTCGCTACCAGCAGCGCCGAGAGCACGAATGTCAGCGCGTCGATGACCAAGGCGATTTGCGTGCCAAATGCCTGCGCCACCAGCCCGCCCGCGATCGCGCCGACCGCCAGCATAGCTGACCAGGTGATGCTGCTGAGCGTATTGCCGATGACCAGTTGATGGCGGTACAAGATGCTCGGCATGATGACGTTGCGGGCTGGCTCGAAGATAGAAGAGACCAAAAATTGCAGCACCACGAAGACATAGATCAGCGGCAGATAGTCGGGCGACTGGGTGGTGAAGAGCAAGCCCAAAACCACCAGCGCGCGCAGCAGGTCGCTGATGATGAGCAGCCCTTTGCGGTCGAAGCGGTCTGCCAGTACGCCAGCCAGCGGGCGCATCAGCAGCGGCGGGATCATGCGCGCGATCAAAAAGCCGCTCACCGCGATGCCTTGATAGCCCGTGCCTTCGGTATAGGACACGATCAGCGCTGAGATGACGATGGTGCTGAACCAGTCGCCCAGCAGACTCACCAACTGCGCCGCCCATAACCTGGCGAAGTCGCGGTTGCTGCGAATGAGGCGGATGTATTGCATACTGGTTCTCCGTTTGCCGCGCCAGTGTACAGCAGGACAAGCCTTCATGCACGGCACAAGCGCGCCTTTGCCCGCATTGACATCCCTGGCGCGCAGGCAGTAGGATAAGCCTGCCAGCCAACGGAGGCGGCGATGGAGAGTCTGCTGTATGTCGGGGTGGGCGGGTTTTGCGGGGCGAATGCGCGCTACCTGCTTTCGCTGTGGGTCAACGAGTTTTTGAGTCCGCGCTTCGGGCTTTTTCCTTATGGCACCTTGCTGGTGAATGTGCTGGGGTCGCTGGGGTTGGCGGTCTTCGGCGTATGGTTTAGCGCGCGGGCGGGTTTGTCGGCGCAGTTGCAGTGGCTCATCGGCGCGGGCTTCTTCGGCGCTTTCACGACGTTTTCCACATTCGCCAATGAGAGCATCGATCTGGCGAGCCGCGGTGGCATGGCGCAGATGCTGCTCAACCTGCTGCTGAATAACGCGGCTTGCTTGCTGGCGGTAGCGCTGGGCTTGTGGCTTGGGCAGCGTCTCTTTGGTTTGGGCGGCTGAGCGTATGGGTGAAGATCTGCTGCGGGTGGCGGCTCTGGCGCTGGTCGAGGGGCTGACTGAGTTCCTGCCCATCTCATCAACCGGGCATCTCATCGTAGGCAAGGCGCTGCTCCGCTTTGACGCGCTGGGCACAGTTTTTGAGATTGTCATTCAATTTGGCGCGGCCTGCGCATTGCTGCTTTATTATCGAAAATCGCTGCTCGCCCAGGTGGCGCAATTCCCGTCCAACGCGGAGGTTCGACGCTTTTGGCTGCTGATCCTGGTGGCTTGCTTGCCGGCGGCGGCGCTGGGTTTGCTCTTGGAAGCGCAAATCGAAGCCAACTTATTTTCCCCGCAGGTGGCCGCGCTGGCGCTGATTGCTGGCGGCATTGTCTTGCTACTCGTCGAGCGCTACCTGCGCGGCAGGACGCTCCACGATGCGCGCGCGCTGCAAATCAATGAACTAACGTTGCGGCAGGCGCTCATCGTCGGCGCGGCGCAGGCATTTGCCCTGATCCCGGGCGTATCGCGTTCCGGCAGCTCAATTGTCGGCGGCTTGCTGACAGGCTTGAATCGGCGCGCGGCGACAGAGTTCTCCTTCTATCTGGCGCTCCCCCTGCTTGGCGGCACGACAGTCTACAAACTCGTCAAGTCCCTGCCGGAGTTAAGCGGCGATGCCTTGCTGCTGCTGGCGGTGGGGACGGCGCTCGCCGGTTTCTTCGCCTGGATGGCGATTGACTGGCTGCTGGGCTATGTCTCGCGGCACAGCTTTGCCCTGTTCGGCGTCTATCGCATCGTGGCGGGCGGGTTGATCTGGCTGGCTGCCGCTGGCGGAGTGATTGCCTGAAAGCCAGTAATTGCAAGATTTTCGTGAAACAAGCTGACTACGAAAGCCCCCGTGCCACAGCTTGCTTGACGCGCGCAGAATCGCTAGACTGTCCTTGCTGATACATGGAAAGGCAGTCAATTGCCCGAACAGGCGCTTTATCTCAAGTGGCGACCGCTTGCCTTTGACGATGTGGTCGGGCAAGAGCACATCACCCGCACCTTGCGCAATGCCTTGGCGCGGGACCGCATCCGCCATGCCTACCTCTTCAGCGGTCCGCGCGGCACCGGCAAGACGACCATGGCGCGGCTGCTGGCGAAGGCGGTCAACTGCACGCATACCAATGTGGCGCAGCGCCCCTGCAATGCCTGCCCAACCTGCCAAGCCATCAATGAAAACCGCTTTCTGGACTTGCTGGAGATTGACGCCGCCTCGCATACCGGCGTTGACGATGTGCGCGACCTGCGCGACAAAATCGCTTTCTCGCCTGGCGAAGGCAGCCACAAGGTCTATATTATTGACGAAGTGCATCGCTTCAGCGGCAACGCTTTTGACGCCCTGCTCAAAACACTGGAAGAGCCGCCTGACCACGCCATCTTCGTGCTCGCCACCACCGAGATCGACAAAGTGCCCGCCACCATAAAAAGCCGCTGCCTGCAATTTGAGTTTCGGCGCGTCTCCTTGCATGAAGTGAGCGCCCGCCTCGCCTACATCGCCGCCAATGAATCGCTGGATATTGACCAGGCGGCGCTGGAGTTGATCGCCCGGCAAGGCACCGGCAGTGTCCGCGACAGCATCAGCCTGCTCGACCAAATCGTGACCGACCCCGACGAGCGCGTAACACTGGAGCTGACGC
Organism: Chloroflexota bacterium; assembly: GCA_009840575.1. GTDB lineage: Bacteria > Chloroflexota > Anaerolineae > Aggregatilineales > Phototrophicaceae > UBA6055. The sequence goes on from VXNO01000123.1 coordinate 52,859, forward strand.
AGCGCTTGCTCGGCACAGCCGATTCGCTGCAAGTGCGTGAGCTTGTCGCGGCGCTGGTGGCGGAAGACCTGGCGCGGGGCATCCAATTGATCAATGCGGCTGTAGACGGTGGCAGCGCCCCGCGGCAGTTCGGCGGGCAGATCCTCAGCTTCTTGCGTAATGTGATGCTGGCGCAGACAGCCAGCGCCACTTTGATTGAAGCATCTGAAGAGGAACGCCGCCAGTATGATGAGCTGGCGGGGCAGATGCCTCGCTCACAATTGCTGCGCGCCATCCGCGCCTTTAATGACGCCATCAACAATAGCGCCGGTGGCTGGCAGCCGCAGTTGGAGCTGGAGTTGGCTTTCATCGAGAGCGTCCAGCAGCCGCCCGAGCCAGCCTTGCCCGCGCCGGCACAAGCAGCCCAGCCAGCCCAAGCAGGGCCAACCAGCCGACCGCTTTCTCGCTCGGAGCAGGCGCGCGCCGCAGTTCAAGCGCCAGCAGCCAACGGCGGACCCGCCTATGAACGCGCCCCAGCCAGCGACCCTGGCGCGGCTCCAGCCTTCTCTGCCACGGTGATTCATCAAAATTGGACGAACATCCTCTCGCAAGCCAACCGCTACGACCGCAATGTGGGCCCCTTGCTGCATCATGCCCATGTGCGCCATATAGAAGGCAATCGGCTGGTGCTGGGCGTGGCATCCGCATTCTTCCAGCAGCGCATCGCCACGCCAGACAAAGCGCGCGTCATCGAGCAAGCCATCTTCGACCTGCACGGCGTCAAATTGCGCATTGAAGCGCGCGTCTTCGCTGATGTTCGCCCGCCTGATCCAGCCGAAGCGGCGCAGATGCCTGCCGCTCAAGACCCGCTTATTGCCACCGCCCGGTCGCTGGGAGGTGTCATTGACGACGCAGCCTCGAATCGATAGCGCCTGGCGCTGGCTGGTTGGGCTTTTCAGCGAAGTCCTCAACCCACTGTTGATCATCTGGCTGGCGCTCTTCGTTTGCCTGGGCTACATCCTGACTCTGCTGATGCCGGTTCGCATCGAGCAATGGACGGCGCTGCTCGGCGCGACTTTGCTGATTTCGCTGGCGGGGCTGTCGCTGCGCTTTTGGCATCTATGGCGCGCGGGGGCGTATCGGTCGCTGGCTTTTGAGTGGCGCGCGCTGCTGCCGATGGTCCCGCTGTTGGTCTTCCTGCCGATGATGTTGGCGCAGCTAAGCTCCCCATCGCATCAACTCCAGTCGCATGCTGATTTGTATATCAGCTATGTGCATGAACTGCTGTATAGGGAGACGCCGGCTGAAAGTGTGTATATCGCCGGCTACCCTGCAAACTTTTATTGGCTATATCATGCCTTGCTGGCTGCTTTGGCGCAGCTTACTGCTTTGGCACCGTCACAGATCGCCCAAGTTCTCAATGTACTGGCTGTTTGCAGCAGCTTCTATTGGCTGTCTGAAGTCATTGTCAGATTGGGGCTGGCGCAGCGCCGTACCATGCGACTCGGTTGCCTGGTGATGTTGGTATATTGCGCTGTCAACCTCACGGGCGCACTCACACTCATTGGCGCTTTACTGGAGGATGGGGAAATCCCAAGTGGCGTCCGCAGCATGCTGCTGCCTGGAGCGGACAGACGTTTGCACAGCGTCCTGACCAAAGTCACTGAGCCCAGCACCAGCGCGCTTGGCATTTTGTGTTTCATCACCGCGCTACACATTTGCTTGCGCTTCATGCAAGGCAAGTTGGACCGGCTGGGTTTGGTTCTTTTGAGCGCCTGCGTCGCGCTCAGCCTGGCAGTGAGGCAGTCAGCGACCCTTTATATCGGGCTGGTTCTCTTTGGTGGTGTGGCGCTGTCAGCCATGATTTTGACCTTTGATAAGCGACCTGGTACGCGATCACTGGGCTTGGTCGCGCTGAGCGGGGGTGTCGCGCTGTGCATCTTCTTGAGGACATACCTTGTTCTGTATGCTGGGCTGGCGCTGGCGATTATTCTGTCCGTCATTTGCCTGGTCGTTGTAAGGGACAAACGCGCGCGGCAGCTCGCTGCGTCGCTGACTCTGGCTACTGCTTGGCCTTGGCAGCCGCGCTTCCTCGCGCTGTGGCTGGTCGGCAGCGCTGGTTTGACTTTGCCTCTGCTGCACTACTTCAGCCAGTTCACCAGCGTTAACCAGGTGGGCGTAACCATCAACACATACAGCGTCTACAACAACCAGATGCTATTTACGGCGCTCTTGCTGCTTTTGCCCTTGTTTCTAGTGCAGACCCTCAACGCGCGGCGCAGCCAAAGCTGGTCCTTGTACGCGATTCAGGTCAGCGGCTGGTTGGCTTTGCTAATTACTTCGTTGTTGATATTGCCAAATGACGACCAACACAAAGCCGTATTTTATGTGTCTATATTGATAACAGTTTCGGCATTGTTGGCGCTGCAAACCTTGGAAGTATATGCTAGTGGTCTGGTGAGTATAGCCGCGCGCTGGTTGTTGATGTGTTTTGTGGCGCTGGCTTTCGCCAAAGTGATCTTTGTCACGCATAACATCAACTTGGTAGCGGCTGGGTGGCGCTTTGCTTATGATGGCAGCCATATTGTGTTTCTGGACGGACCTATCGGTGGCGAGCGCATGCCAGCCTACGACTGGATTCGTCAGCAAAGCCCCGTGGACGCTGTATTGGCGCTACCACTTTCCGTCCATTATATGGAGCAGGTCATGCACGAGCGCCGTTCATATGCGAGGCCCAAGGGATTTTGGTTCACGGACAACCTCGCCGATTACCCAGCGCGAGTGGCGCATGTGACGCAACTCTATGATAAAGAAATCAGTGTGCAAGCCTACCAAAATCTTGTGCTAGACATGCAGGCGCAGCTGCCCGGGCGCAGCTTGTATGCAGTTATCCTGGAGAGCGAAGTGCCCCCTGCCATAATGATGGCTCGCCGCGCTCAGCAGGTTTTCGCGGATGCTGGTGGCGCTCATGTATATTTGCTAAATCCAGAGGCAGCCAAGGCATGAGTTCGCCCATGTCCGCGATGAAGTCCAGACCTGTTGATAGCGTCTGGCGCTGGCTGGTTGGGCTTTTCAGCGAAGTCCTCAATCCACTGCTGATCATCTGGCTGGCGCTCTTCGTTTGCCTGGGCTACATCCTGACTCTGCTGATGCCGGTTCGCATCGAGCAATGGACGGCGCTGCTCGGCGCGACCTTGCTGATTTCGCTGGCGGGGCTGTTGCTGCGCTTTCGGCTTCTATGGCGCGCGGGGCACAATAAATCGCTGGCTTTTGACAAGCGCGCGCTGTTGCCCTTGCTGCCACTATTGGTTTTCTTGCCCTTGTTCCATGCCGAGTTGGCCAGCCCGACCCTGCAAGTCATGAATCATGGCGATATGCATGTCGGCTATGTGCACGAATTGCTGTATCGCGCCACGCCGGCGCAGAATATCTTTGTACCAGGCTACCCCGCTAATTTTTACTGGCTGTACCATGCCATCTTGGCGGCGCTGGTGAAAGCAACTGGCTGGGCACCACCTCTGGTCGCCTCGCTGGTCACCATCACCGCCATCTGCGGCAGCTTCTATTGGCTGGCGCGAGTCTTGGTCGCCCTCGGGCTTGCCAAGCAATACAGCCTTATGCTCGGATTGCTGATTGTGCTGGTGTATTGCGCAGTGAATATCACGGGCGTGCTGACTTTGCTGGGCACTGTGCTGGATGGCAGCTATCAATCCAACTCGCTCAGGATCATGCTGCTGCCGGGTGCCGACCGCCGCTTGCACAGCGTCATGGGCAAGGTGATGAACTTCAACAGCACGGGCATCGGCATCCTGTGCTTCATCTTGTCCTTGCATACCTGCCTGCGCTTCTTGCAGGGCAAGCTGGACCGCCTGGATATGATTTTGCTGAGCGCCAGCTTTTTGCTCAGCCTGGCGCTGCGGCAATCAGCCACGCTCTTCATCGTGGCGGCGCTGTTTGGGGGGCTGCTTATTTCTGGCTTTATTTGTCGGCTATTGGCGCTTCCTCAAGCGAGCTTGCCGTTGGGTTTGGCTTGGGCGGCAATACGGTGGCTTCAGCCCAGATTTCTTGTGGTCTGGCTTGCTGTCAGCATGTTCTTTACCGTAGCGCTATTGGATTATTATGTCAGTTTCACCGCGACCAGCGAGGTCGGCGCTACGATGCAGTTATTTGTACCTAGCAACATCAGCATGTTGGTCGCGGCGCTGCTGGTATTTCTGTCTTTGCTCTTGCTGCAAACGATTTACGCGCTGCGCGACAGGCGTTGGCTCAATTTATATTTGCCGGTCAGCGCCTGGCTCGGGCTATTATTGACCGCAGTATTGATACTGCCCAGTGGCGACCAGCACAAAGCGGTCTATTATGTGTCGATTCTGGTAGCGCTTTCGGCTTTGCTGGCTTTGCAAAGGCTGGCGCGCAGATGGGACCGCGGACGCATCCAGCCGCTGCGAATGTTTACTTTGTGCCTCGTCGCTCTGGCATTCGCCAAAGTAATGGTGGTCAAGAATTATTATGATGCGCGCGCCCGCGAACTTGAGTTCGTGTATGAAGACAGCCGCATCACCTATCTGGGTGGCTACATGGACGGCTCGCGCATGCCCGCCTATACCTGGATGCGCGAGCATACAGCCGCAGACGCCATCATCGTGCTGCCCCTGACCGTTGGCAAATACGAACACATGCTGCACGAGCGACAGGTCTATGTACGCAAGTCGCAATACTGGTTCACCAATAATATCTCGGCATACGACGAACGGGTCTCACACTTGCAGCATATCTACTCCGAAGCGACCAGCGACTCGCAACATAGCGCCGTACTGGACGCAATGCGCGCCGAATTGCCCGGGCGCAAATTCTATGCTGCCATCGCCGACGCCCAGGTGCCCGCCGAAATTATGGCGCGGCGCGGCGCAAAGCAGGTATTTACCGGCGCAACCGACCGGGCGCATGTTTATCTGCTCAACCCGGGAGCGGCGTAGTTGAAACTTGCCCATCCTGGCGGGATAGACTACATTGGATGCGCATAACAGCGCATACCAGACAAGTGGGACAGAGAGGCGGCACATGAGCAGACGACGCGGCAGCAGACGAGGCGGGGGTGGCTTGCCCGGCGGCGCAAACCCCATGGCCATGCTGCAGAAGATGCAGCAGGATATGGCTGAGGCACAAAGCAGCCTGGAACAGGAAACGACCGAGGTATCGGTTGGCGGCGGCGCGATCCGCCTGGTCATCACCGGGCATCAACGGGTGCAATCGGTGGAGATTAACCCCGATATCATCGACCTGGACGACGAAGAATGGCTCAGCGACTTGCAAGACCTGCTGGTGGCGGCGGTCAACCAAGGCATAGAGCAGAGCCAAGCCATGGCTGCCGAGCGCATGGAAGCCATCACCGGCGGCTTGGGCGATATCCCGGGCTTGGGCGGTTTGCTGGGCTGACGGTCCGATGCAAAGCGCCATCCCCCCGCCAGTTACGCAATTGGTCGAGGCTTTTTCGCGGTTGCCCGGCATTGGACCCAAGACAGCCTCGCGCTTGACTTACTTCTTGCTGCGCGCGCCCGATGATTATTCGCTGGGGCTGGCTGATGCGCTGGCAAAGCTGAAGACGCTCACCAAGCTTTGCGGCAGTTGCTTCAATATCACAGTCGATGACCCCTGCCCGATTTGTAGCGCGGGTGGGCGCGATGCCAGCACCATCGCCGTGGTCGAAGAGCCGCTGGACCTCATGGCGATCGAGCGCACCGGCATCTACCGCGGGCGCTACCATGTGCTGCATGGCGCGATATCGCCTGTGAGCGGCGTAGGCCCCGATGACTTGAAGATTCGCGAGCTGCTGCAGCGGGTGGCAGGGGCTGGCGTGCGCGAAGTCATCATCGCCACCAATCCCGGGCTGGAGGGCGATGCCACAGCCATGTATCTGCAACGCGAGCTTGCGGACAGCGGCCTAATCGTGACGCGGCTCGCACGGGGCTTGCCCACTGGCGGCGACCTGGAATATGTAGATTCGGTTACTTTGATGCGCGCGCTGGAGGGGCGCAGCTAGTGGTCGCCACCCCTGCCAGTCGGATTCTGCGAGGTCTAATCTTGCTGGCTTCAGCGGTGGCGCTGCTGTGGGTTCTGCTCTTGCTGGGCTTTGATACGCATTGGCAGCAATGGCTCTTGGTAACCTTAGGGATGTGCGTGTTTATCCTGCCCGGCGGCTTATTGATGTGCGCCTGGCAGAAGCGGCTGCCGCTGGACGCCGCTTGGTTCGTCAGTTACGGATTTGCTGCTTCGCTGGTGATAATCAGCGGCTTTGGTTTGCTAGGTCGCAGCCTGGGTTGGACGATGGAGGGTCTGCTACTGGCTTGGGCCTTGCTTATATTGGCTGGGCTGGCAGTGTTTGTCAGACGTGCGCGTGGCCAGCCTCTCTTCGCCACCAGCCTAAGCGCCAGCGATTTGGCGATTCTGCTCTCGGCAGGCTTGGCTGCGTCGCTCTTTGCTTTTAGTGGCATGCACCACCAACCCTACGAATATGACCGCCACCACTATCATGTCGAGGTATTCAGCTACCTGGATGGTAATCCTTTCGACTGGCGCGAACCATTCTATGACACCGGCTGGCTCGCCGACCGCCAGGCAATTAGCTATTGGACATTGGCACAGGCTATGGTCTCTCGGCTAAGTGGTCAGCACATCATTCACATGGATTTTATCGTCAACAGTCTGCTCATGCTGGTAGCGATGTGTGGCGCGCATTGCTTCGCGCGCAACTTAGGTCGTTCGGCGCGTAACGCTTGGCTGGTTGTATTGCTGCATCTGCTCTGTTTAAGTCTGTTGCTGAGCGATTCAGCCCAGCCAGGGGCGCACTTCTACATGTACTTGCTGACAGACAAGATGGTAGCTGGCTTTGCGCTTGCGCCCCTTGCGCTCTCGTCGGCGTATCGCGCATTGGAAAGTCCCTACCGGCTCGGCCTTGTCGAATTCGCTATCGTCTTCCTTGCCATGTTTTTTGTCCATGTGATGATGGCGGGTTTCGTACTCGTGGCGGTAATTTTCTTTTGCCTGGCGCGTTTGCTCATGCGGAGGCGCGGACAGCTGCAATCGGCACGGCTGCTGCTGTTGGCGCTGGCGCTGTTTTCGCCCGCAGTGTACCTGCGCACGCAGACCGACACACGATTGATCATATACGACTATGGTGTGGAGGCGCAGGAGAATAGCGCGAAGGTCGCAGTGATTGACGCGCTCAATCCTCTGGATGGGCTGCCTATGTATATGATCCAGCCGAGCGCTGTTGGCTTGCCAGCCTATATTTTGCTGGCGGCGGTCTTGCTGGCAGCGATGTTGCGCCGGCATGAGGCGGAAAGCTCGCTGCTGATCGCGCTAGTGATGACGGCGCTTATCGCCTTGCTGCCGTTCACAGCCTGGCTGTATGGGCGCTTGCTCACACCATCCCACATGATGCGGGTGATGACTATCCTGCCCTATGGCTATATGCTCTTTTTCGTTGGCGAGACGTTTAGTCGCCGATGGGGCGGGTCCGTCCCGTCCAAGACAAGGCTTCATATGCTGGCACTGGCCTTGCTGATAGCGACGCCCTTGTCAGCCTGGCATTTTCTAACGACCCAACGTGGAGTCGACTTCGCCCAGGACATCAGCCCAGTGATAGATCTCGACAAGGACTTGCGAGCGCTGGGCGCATACATTGAGGCGCAGCATGACGAGAAGGTGTTGATCCTCACACACAATGAGTTAACACGCAAAGCGCTTTCCGCCAGCCCGCAGGCGCAGTCACTGTCCTGGTATCACATCGGCAGAATGGTTCTCTACGCTGACTTGTCGACGGAGGAAGTGAAGAATCGCTTCGACGATAACAAGACCTTTTGGTCAGGGCAATTGCATACGCATGAACGAATGCCCATTCTCGATCGTTGGGGAGTCAACTATGTGCTGTACAAGCGCAAATTATCGGAGATGATGGGCTACCTGCTGGAAGCATTTCCGCAACGACTGGAACTGGTTGCAAGCTGGCCCAGCTTCTCCCTGATTCTCGTATCTCAATAGTTAAAGACGAGGTCATCTGATTGGAAGGGCGCTATGATATCATGTAGGCGAATCTGCACGGAGACGACGCTGAAAACCTTGCTGCGCGAGGCAGTTTTATACAATGCGACGCACGCGGTAAACAAGTAAAGCTTGCCGCGCCTTGGCTGCTGGTTTCTGCGCTGCCAGCAAGTTCAAAAAATCCCCCTTGACACAGCTGATTGGCAACAGCTATAGTAGTTAGACGCTGGCGGGTGTATATGAGCGCCTGCTTTTTTGTCCCCTTATGTGGGTCATAGCGTGAGTGCGGATTAACAGCAGAATAGCAGGTTAAGACAGAGCGAAATCAAACCCTGTTTGAAAACGGAGAGTTTGATCCTGGCTCAGGATGAACGTTGGCGGCGTGCCTAATACATGC
>VXNO01000173.1 GCA_009840575.1 Chloroflexota bacterium
GAAAGGGGCCGGGGGATAGGGGCTGTAGTCGCAAGACTTACTTGCGCTTACTGAGAGCACAGAGGGTTAGTGACTCGCCCGACCATTCGGGAGTCAAGGGGTTGAAGTGAACACGGGAAAATTGTGCCTGGCTGACAGGAAACTACTATAATCGCCATTATCATCTTATTCGGAGGCGCATCATGTACGAACGGTATATCAAACACATGGCTTTTGCGGTGAAGGACGCGCGGGCGGCGCTGCGCAATTACCAGGAATTCCTCGGACTGGCGCAAGATGCCGAAGTGCACGAATACGGAAAATCACGCAATGTCGTCGTCATCTTCAATGTCGGCGATGTCGAATACCAGCTTTGCCAGTCGATGGACGCGGGCGGACGTTATGACGCCTGGATCAAAGAGCGCGGCTACGAAGGCTTGCATCATATTTGTTATGCCGTGCCTAATATCGACGAAGCGCTGGCGGATGCCCAAGCCAAAGGCGCAACCCTCAAAGAATGCGCCGCCTGCAAGGTCAAAGGCAGCCATGTGCACCCCGAAGGCTGGGTGGCATTCCTGGAGCAGGAAGCTGGTGGCGTCGAGCTGGAATTGATGCAGGTCTATACACCCGAAGAGCTGGAAGAATACAAGTCAGTGCAAGGCATATAGATGGACGCAATCGATTTGCTGCGGCGGCTGGTGCAGATTCCATCGCCCAATCCGCCTGGCGATACCCGCGCCATCGCCGATTTCGTCGCCGAGCAGATGCGCGCCATCGGCTGCCAGGTGCGCCAGCTTGCGCCTTCCGCGAAGCCCGAGGCGCTCAACACCATCGCGACGCTGGGCGAAGGCGAGCCGCGCGTCATGCTGCATGCGCACATCGACACAGTGCCTATCGCCACCGACGAAGCCCGCAACTGGCATGTCGACCCCTATGCCGCAGTCGTCAAAGACGGCGCGCTCTACGGTAAAGGCAGCATCGACGACAAAGCGTCCTTGGCCGCCATGATGCTGGCAATGCAACAGATGGCGGGGCGCGACCTGCGCGGGACGCTGGCGCTGGTGGCGGCGGCGGAAGAAGAAGTAGGCGGGCAGCTAGGCACAAAATGGCTGGCTGACGCGGGGCACCTGCCCGCTTGCGATTTCATCATCGTGGGCGAACAAACCGCCAACCGCGTAGCTACAGCGCACAAGGGCGTTTTGCGCGCGACTGTGCGGGTTCGCGGCAAATCCGTACATGCCACCAACCCCGACCGCGGCATCAACGCCATCGTGGCCATGGGCAAGATCATCGCCGCCTTGCAGGGCTATCACCGTGAGCTTTCGGCGCGAAGCCACCCCATGGCCGGCAGCCCGACATGCAATATCGGCGTTATCCGCGGCGGCAGCACCGCCAATGCCGTGCCCGATAGCTGCGCCATCCAGCTCGACAGGCGCATGATCCCGCGTGAAGACCCGGCTCAAGTGCGCGCCGAATTAGACGCGGTGCTGGACTCGGTAGATATCGCGCCAGCCAGCGCCAGCCTGGACGACTTTGTCTATTCCAGTTGGTTCGAATCCAGGCTGGAAACCGAGCTGGGGCAGCTTTTTTTGGATTGCGCCCACCGCGAGCTGGGCGCGCATCCAGGACCAATCGGCTACTTGCCAGGCAGCGACGCCAAGCACCTGACGGACTTGGCGCTGGGCGATATGGTCATCTTTGGTCCCGGCAGCTATGAAGTTGCCCATGCCGCTGATGAACATGTGCGGCTGGCGGATTATGCCGCGACCACCGCCATCCTCGGCGATTTTGTGGCGCGCGTGTTGACACCGCCGGAGGAATGAGGAGCATAGCTGCTATACTCATCACAAATACGCGAAAGGAAAGCGATTTGCGGCTGGACACATTGATTACCAACGCGCAGGTTGCCTTGGAGAGTGGCGTCCAGCGCCTTGACTTGGGCATCCTGGATGGGCGCATCGCCCTGCTTTGCAGCGATTCGACTGGCATGCGCGCCGAGCAGATCATCGACGCTGGCGGCAAACTCTTGCTACCTGGCGCTATTGACATCCACTTCCACTGCCGCGCCCCAGCGTACCCCCAACGCGGCGACTTCGCCACAGAGACGCGGGCGGCGGCGGCGGGCGGAGTCACCACCATCTTCGAGATGCCCATCAGCAAGCCCTGCTGCGCGACTGGCGAGATCTTCCGCAGACGCAGGCAACTGGCGCAACGCGATAGTTATGTCAATTTTGGCTTGTATGGCGCGCCGGGTTTGCTTGACCGCGCAGAAATCACCGCCATGGTTGATGAAGGCGCAATCGCTTTCAAGATATTCATGACAGCGGCACCCAAGGGACGCGATGACGAATTTGAAGGACTGTGCCTGCCCGATGCGCCACAGCTATATCAGGCTCTGCAACTGGTCGCGGAGACGGGCTTGGTCTGCGCGGTGCATGCCGAGAACAACCAGTTGCTGGAATGGCACACGGCGCAATTAATCGCCGCCGGGCGCAACGATGTGCCGGCGCATGGCGAATCGCGTCCGCCGCATGTCGAGGCGCTAGCAATCGCCACTTTGCTCACGCTCAACGAGAGCATCGGCGCGCAGCTGCATATCGCGCATCTTAGCTGCGCCGAGGCTTTGGCTGTCTTCCGCCGCTTCAAAGCCACAGGCTCAACCGCCAGCGCCGAGACCTGCCCGCACTACCTGCTCTTCACCGAAGATGACCTGGCGCGCGTCGGTCCGTATGCCAAGATCAACCCGCCCCTGCGCAAAGCCGCCGACCAAGCCGCGCTGTGGGAGGGCTTGCGCGATGGCAGCTTGATGGCCATCACCACCGACCATTCGCCTTTCACAGTCGCCGAAAAAGAAAGCGCCCGCGAAGATATCTGGGCGACTCCACCCGGCGCGCCCGGCGTCGAAGAGCTGCTGCCGGGCGTGATGAACGAAGCGCTGAACGGACGCATCAGCCTCAACAAGGCGGTCGAGCTAGTGGCGACCAATGGCGCGAAGCGATTCGGCGTGTATCCTGAGCGCGGGCATATCGCTGTGGGCGCTTTTGCCGACCTGGTCATCTACGATCCGGGGGCGCAGACGACCATTCACCGCGACAGGCTCTTCAGCCAGGCGCGCGATTGTGACAAGCTCTACGCGGGCATGACCTTCCGCGGCCGGGTTGAGCGCACAATCGTCAATGGGCAGACAGTCTATGTCGATGGCGAAGTAGTCGGCGAACGCGGCGGCGGGCAGTTTGTGCGTCCCGACCGGGCGCGGGTTAGCCAGGAATTCTAATTTCCACAGCGGCACGGTGTAGGGCCGAGGCGACGACTCGCCCCTGCCAACAACGACGCGCGATACTATAATGCAGCGGCATGATGCGCAGCCGCCCTTTCCTCAATTTGATGCTGGCCGATTTCATCGCCCGCTCCGCTTACCAGTTGGGCAAAACGCCGCTGCTGCCGATATTCGCGGCTTCGCTGGGGGCGTCGGGCGCTTGGCTCGGCATGATCGTCTCCATATCGACCATCACCGGGCTCTTCCTGAAGCCGCTATTTGGCATTTTGTCCGATAGCTGGGGGCGGCGCTTGTGGCTCTTTGTGGGCGCGGGTTTCTTCGTATTTGTGCCTTTTTTGTATCGCTTCATCTCCAGCCCCGACCAGTTGCTGCTGCTGCGTCTGCTGCATGGCACCGCCACGGCGATTTATGGACCCGTGACCCTGGCGTATATCGCCGAGCTGGCGCGCGGACGTTCGCTGGCGGCAGGCATCGGCACCTTCGAAATGGCGCGCAGTGGCGGCTATATTGTCGGTCCTATGCTGGGCGGATGGCTGCTGTTGTCGCTGACGCCGGTTGATGTCTTCACGGTCATCGGCTTGCTCAGCGCTACGATGTTTCTGCCGCTGATGTGGCTGCCACCGACGTCCAAAGCCGCGGATTTGCCCGGCGAGCCCGCCAGCAAGAAAAGTCGACTCGGCAGTTGGATGCTGCCCGCCCTGAAGCTGCGCGCGGCGCTGGTGACGGCGGCTCGCTTGCCGGCTGTCTGGCTGACGGGCGGGCTGGAGGCGGCGGCATTTGTAGCGCTGTATACATTAAAAGCCTTCTTGCCCATCTTCGCGCTGGAGGCCGGCCTTAGCGTCGCGCTGGTCGGGCTTTTTTTCAGCTTGAGCGAAGCGGCGCATGTGCTGGGCAAGCCGGTCTGTGGGCGCTGGGCGGACAAGCTGGGTTACCTGCGCGCCATCAGCCTGGGTATGCTGCTGCTGGCGGCGGCGCTGCCCATGGTCAGCTCGCTGGAAAGCGGCGCGCTGTTCCTCTTGCCGGCGCTGCTGCTGGGCTTGGCGCAGGCGCTGGTTTTCCCCGCGGCAAAAGCGCTGATCGCCGATGACATCCTTGCCGATAACCTGGGCGCGGGCATGGGTCTCTTGGGCGCGCTGCAAAATTTCGGCAAAGTGGCGGGCCCGGTGTTGGGCGGCATCGCCATCGCCACGCTGGGCTATAGCGGCACGCTGCTGGCTTTGAGCGCTATGCTGGCCGGCAGCACGTTGGCGCTGTGGCTGTGGAGCCGGCGCAGAAAATAGCGCATGGGCTGGGTTGCCCCTAGCCCAGCCAGCAGCCCAATACCAATTCGCCACGCAGAGTCGTCACAGTCCGCGCATCATCGCCCCGCGCCGACATGGTCAGCAATTGCCTAGCGCCTGGAAAGCTCGAGCGTGAGGCAAAGGCGATCCGCTCGCCATCGCGCGACCACTGTGGCGACCAAGCTCCGCCGGGACGATCGCGCAGCCGCAGCAAGCCGCCGCCATCAGCGCGCAGCAAGATGACCTGCCCAGCTAGCTCCGCCGCCAGCCATAGTCCATCCGGTGACCATGCCAGCCCGCCGATTTTCGCCCGCGCCACATAGACCACTGTTTCCTGCCCGCTAGGATAGCTGGCGATAGCGATGCGAAATTCGCCGGCTTCTTCAAGCGCATAAGCGATGCGCTCCCCGGTCGGCGACCAAGCCGGCGCGGTGATGGAATGGAATTCGCCCGGCGGCATAAAGACTATGAATTCAGCGCTGCGCAGGTCACCAATCAGCAAGCCATAGCGCGGGGACGGCGAATCATCCCAGGCGCGCGAGACAACAATCTGCTCGCCATTTGGCGATAGGGATAGCTGGCGAATAGCTGTGAGCGGCTCGCCAACCGGCACGACTTGTCGCAGCCCTGTGCCATCGTCCTTCACCAGATGAAAGCCGTTCAACGTGCTGTCGTTGCTGGCGATGGCGACCAGCCCGCTGGCGGCGTGGCAATCGACATCGCTGATGCGCAGGTAAGCCGCGCCGTGTTTGATGGAGCCGGCGATGCGCTTCTCAACGCCACCGCCCAGCCCAATTGAATACACCGAGTTGGAGCCGCGCCCGGCGTCTATGGAATCGCTATCCGAGATGAATACCAGCAATCCTGTAGCCTCATGCGCCAGTGGCATCTGCCACAGCGGCAGAGCAGCGCCGAGCAGCAAGGGCAACGCCAGGTAGAGCAGAGACCGTAGCAGCATAGCCGCTTTCATAGCGCCGCCGCGAGTATTCCCGTCAGTTCCCGCGCGTCCAATAGAATGGGATTGCCTTTCATGCTGCTGGAGGCTTGGGATTTCGCCACGATTTCCGCGAAGCCCGTCTTGTCAACGCCCAGCTCGCCGAGGCGCGGGATGGCAAACAGGCGGCTGGTTTCCTTGAGCCAGTCCAGGGCATCCTGGGCGCTGGCAGCGGGCGAATCCAGCAGCAACTGCGCGGCGCGGTGGTACTTCTCCAGCGCGGGCGAATCGGCAGCGCGTTCCGTCAGCGCTTTCAGGTTGGCTTGCATGACGCCCGGCAACAGCGCAGCGCAGACCGTCCCATGCGGCGCGCCCGTCAATCCGCCCAGCACGCCTGCGAAGCCATGCACCGCGCCCAGCTTGACATTTGCCAGCGCCAAGCCGCCCAGCAAACTCGCCAGCGCCATATCCGCGCGCGCATCGGCGGCATCCGGCTCGGCAAGCACCCGCCGCAAGGACCGTCCTGCCCGCCGCAAGCCCGCCTCGCACAGGGCATCGGTCAGTGGATTTGCCAAATGTGAAACGAAGGGCTCCAAAAGCTGCGTCAAGGCATCCATGCCGGTGCTGGCTGTGGCGGCTGGCGGCAGCGAATGGGTCAAGAGCGGGTCGACCACAGCGATATCGGGCAGCATGCGCTCGTCGCGCAGGCTAACTTTGACCCCATGTTCGGACGAGCTGAGCACGGCATTTTTAGTAACTTCCGCGCCGGTGCCGGCAGTGGTCGGCAGCGCGATGAAAGGCATCGGCGAGGCGGTCAATTTTTCCCCCGCGCCGATGACTTCGAGATAATCCAGCGCTGCGCCAGGGTTGGGGATGAGCGCCGCCAAAGCCTTGCCGCTATCGATGACGCTGCCGCCACCGATGGCGATTACCATATCACAGCGGGATTTGCGCGCTTCTGCCCGCGCCGCCTCGATGTCATCCAGGCTGGGCTCGCCGGCCACGCTTAGGACCGTACAAGCCAGCCCCGCCTTGGCAAGCGCGTCAATGCGCTGGATGTGGCGGTCGGGCTTCGCGCCAGTAACCAGCAGGACGCGCCGCCCCATTGCGCTGGCCAACCCAGGCAGCTGCTCGGCTGTGCCAGCGCCAAAGATGATGCGCGCCGCTGTGGCAAATTCAAATTGCATCGTGGCTACTCTGTTGATTAGACAGCGCGAGTAGGAATATGTATATCCCTAACACGCCAGCTTGCTTTGGAACTCAGGTCCGCAAAACTAATCCGCACTCGAAAATCCTCACCGAGCGTTGGCGCATTTCGACCGACCCTCCAGATTGTATCGTATTCACTGGGGTTGTAGATATTTTGCAGAAGACCATTGGGCAGGCACGCTGCCCTAATCAATCTGAGTTTGTGCGAGTTGCCGATTGTGTCATAAATATACTTTGCGAAGACTGTGACAACGTACAGCGATCGACCATCTCGATTAATATGTGTTGGCAATCTGCCCGGCTCGTCTAAAGCGATTTTCTTACGAAACATTCTCACGCGCATAGATGTTTGGGACATCTGAATAGTAGCTGTACCACTGCCGCTGGGTTTCTCTGCTTTTGCATCCAGCATTAGTGCCACTGGATATGCCTGTGGCAAGAACACATACACAGCCTTTTTGATGTCGACCTTTCCATATAGCCGCATGTGCATTTGAGGCAGCCCCATAAACTCAATGGCTTCTCTGGTCACATCCTCGGCAATGTCTTGAGGTTGATCAATTTCTTCGCTAAAGATTTGGGAAGCTTGTGATGCATAATCAGTAAGCGCCTGCGAAACCATCGAGAACGTGGTCCGCTCAAGTCGCTCCATGTCTTCAATTAGCATGAGTGCGCTTTCGAGCCAGATTCGCATAATGTGGATTTGTCTCAATTCCAAACCAACGACGTCCCAATTGCCTTGCAACGAATGTGGTTGTCCCTGAGCCTACAAACGGATCTAACACCACGCCGTGAGACGGAGAAAGCAAGCGGATTACTCGATATGCGAGCATTTCAGGGAACTCTGCCTCGTGTCTATCGTTCCGTGCTACCGACCGTATACTCCAAACACCGCGCGAACCCCACTCTGACCATTCTGCATTTGTCAATCGACTACGATCATACTCAGTTATTCCAGGTTGCCAAAATATGTAAATGTGCTCAAACTCGTCTACAGCACGGTAGGAGTTTGAATGCCAACGGCTATTTGCCCAGCATGGGTCCTTGTGCCAGATGCGCTGATCATATAAATAGAAACCAGCTTCCATAGCCCACTGTTCAACCAAACATCCAGTAAGTTTTATGCGAGTCGATGCGTTCTGCTTTCCTCCGCGCACGTTGTTATGCTCCAAACGGCGTTGAATTGTCTGTTCGCTGCAGCCAAGCATCTCAGCTAATTCCGTGCGCCGAGCAAATGGGAAGCGCTCTTGCAAAGCAATTATCTGCTCTCTTGTAACTGGTATTTTTTTTCGGCGTACGTTGTTAGCCTGAAAACGCGGCATAGTTTCATCTCGAAAGCACAGAATGTCCCCTATGTTTACAACCATGAATCCACCAGGCTTCATGATGCGAGAATGAAGTAGAATGACCTCGCTTACCAAAGATTGCCAATCATCAAAACTCCAGTCCTTTTCGTAAGATTTCCCCACAAAGTACGGAGGCGACCAAAAGCTAAGATCGATACTTTCTTCTGGTAGGCATTGCAACAGTTCTCTTGCGTCACCCGTCAAAATACGGTTGAAATCAAACTCTGGCTTGTAAATCCGAAGCGAAGTACTTGAATCGGAAACAACCATCTGAACCTTCCTTGCCACACTGGCACAATGCAATTATAACATTGTTCTGGAGGCATTGTGAATGCAACTGAAAGAAGGTAAATTGACCCCCGAACTGGAAGCCGGGCGGGAGTTGGTTGCGCGCATCGGGCGCATCCTATTCGATCGTCATCTCACCGACGCGGGCGGCGGCAATATCAGCCTGCGCGTCGGCGAGCTCTTCTGCATGTCGCCCACCCTGGCCGGGCAGATGCGCCAATGGCAATTGCAGCCAGACGATGTGCTGGTGGTCGATTGCCGCGGCGAGGTTGTGCATGGCGCGGGCGGCTTAACGCGGGAGAGCGCCGTCCACCTGGGCTTGCACGCAAACTTCCGCGCTTACGGCAGCGCTGTCATCCACGCCCACCCGCGCCACCTGATGGTCTTCGCCTGCGCCAACCGCCCCATGCCGCCAGTCATGGAAGCCACGCGCAAGTTTGGCACGACGCCCGTCATCGACTATGCGCCCGCCCACAGCCCCAAATTGGGCGAACGGATCGTCGCCACCATGCGCGGCCGCGAAGCTGCTATTGCCCAGCACGCCGCCGGCACCATCGCCCCCTGGCACGGGCTCTTCTTGATGGGCAAGCATCTGGAAGCCGCGCTGGATGCGGTCGAACGACTAGATACCAACGCCTATGTCATGCTGAAGGCCGGGCAGATCGGCGCGAGCCCGCTGCTGAAAGACGAAAGCGCCGCCATGGAACGGGCTATCGCCGCATTCCGCGATTGAGAAAGCCATGATCCTTTCGTTGACGCCCAACACCACGCTCGATCTCACTGTCTTCGTCCCGCGCCTGGAGACCCACCGCACCATCCGCGCCACGCGCACCGTCTACAGCATGGGTGGCAAACCCACCGATGCCAGTTATATCTTGGGGCGGCGCGGCATCGGCAGCCTGGCGCTGGGGCTGGCGGCGGGCGCGGTGGGAGAAAAAGTCGCCGCTATGCTGCGCGAACTCGGCGTCACGGTCGATTTCATTGAGGTCGCTGGCGAAACGCGCATCAACACGGTCATCGTCGATGAAGCGGCTGGCGAACACACCACTATCACCAGCGCGTCCATGCAGGTGCGCCCCGCTGATGTGGCCGCTTTGCTGGCGCGCTATGAACAGGCGCTTTCGCAAGCCAGCGTCGTCATCACGGGCGGTTCGCTGCCGCCGGGCATGACTCCGGGCTTTTATGCTGATGCCATCAAGCTGGCCAACGAGCGCGGACTGCCGGTCATCTTTGATGCCGCGCCACCCAACCTGCAAGCGGGCTTACATGCGCGCCCGGCTTTTGTCAAACCCAATCAAGATGAATTGTCCGCGCTGGTGGGGGAGGAGCTGCGCGAGCTGGCGGAGATTTATCGGGCGGCGCGGGATATTCAAGCCAAGTATGAAACGCAGGTAGTGGTCACGCTGGGGGAGGCAGGCGCGCTGGCAGTCTTGGCTGGGCGCAGCTATCGCATCCCGCCCATTCCCGTCGCGGTCAGCAGCCCAGCCGGCGCGGGCGATGCCGTGTTGGCGGGCTTGGCGCAGGCGCTGCAGCAAAACCTGCCCATAGAAGACGGCTTGCGGCTGGGCATTGCCGCTGCCAGCGCGGTCTGTTTGCAACCGGGCACCGCCGCTTATGAAGTCGCCGACATGCAACGCTTCCTGCCGCTAGTCGAGCTGATTCCCTATCCCTGGCAGCGGGAGTAAAGCCAAGCGAGCCGCTAATCAATTCACCACAGAAGCAAGCGCAAGCAAGTCGTGCGAATACAGCCATTACTTCTGTGGCAAGTTCTCAGCGCACTCAATACTCTTGGCAGGGGAGTGGCTAGTTGTATAGTCCCAGAGTAAGATGGGTGGGTTTTTGGTGAAAT